>JBGASH010000066.1:0-2045 GCA_044229775.1 Bacteroidia bacterium | reverse complement strand
TTCGGCAGACTTTCCTTCGTGATCTCGTTCAGTTCTTCTTCCTGTGGTGTTCGTTCCTGCTCGGTGAAATCTTTTATACCATTCAATAATTCCTGTATGTTTTCGTAGCGGGCTACACCTTCGGGCGTTTTATCGGCGTAATGCTCCCGCACAATACCGGTGTTCACCGCAATGTGGTTAGCCACTTCATAAGCGTCTTTGTACGGTAGCATCAAACCGTAAGATTTGATCATCGTCACAAAATCAGAGATCTTGGCGCTTATACCGGTATTAATACCAAGGTTAAAGTCCTTAAGGTTGGATAGTACCGTCCACATGCTGGTGTCATGTTCCGATGCCGCCACAAAGATCTTATCAATGGTGGTTTGTCCAATGCCCCGTGCGGGATAATTAATGACGCGTTTTAAAGCTTCATCGTCGTTGTTGTTAATGGTTAACCGACAATAAGCCAGTATGTCTTTTATTTCTTTGCGTTGGTAAAACGAAACACCGCCATAGATCTTGTAAGAAATATTCAAACGCCGTAAGGCTTCCTCAAATGCACGCGACTGCGCATTGGTGCGGTATAAAATGGCAAAACTGCTATTGGGAGATTTGGTTTCTTTTTTGGTATCAAAGATCGATTGTACAATTTTTTGTCCTTCTTCGTTATCGGTATTGGCTTTTATTACTCTTATCTTTTCACCTTCTTCATTATCGGTAAAAACTGTTTTTTTAAATTGGTCTTTGTTATTAGCAATGATATGATTGGCGGCCCCAACAATATTTTTAGTGCTGCGGTAATTTTGTTCGAGCTTAAATGTTTTAAGATCGGGATAATCTTTCTCAAAATTCAAGATATTCTGAATGTTCGCTCCCCTGAAAGCGTAAATACTTTGAGCGTCGTCGCCCACCACACAAATATTTTGAAACCGCGCGGCTAATTGTTTAATGATAACGTATTGCGAGAAGTTGGTATCCTGATACTCATCTACCAAAATATAACGGAACTTATTCTGATATTTCATCAGCATATCCGGAAAATCGCGCAGTAAAACATTGGTATTAAAAAGCAGATCATCAAAATCCATAGCCCCCGCTTTAAAATTCCGCTTCTGATAAGCCGCAAAAATTTGTCCCAATAAAGGTTTATTGCTCGATTGATCTTCGGCTTGCGTAATGGGGTTATTTAAATACTGCGCCGCGGTAATTAATTTATTTTTGGCATCCGAAATGCGATTTAAAATTAAAGAGGGCTTATAAATTTTATCATCTAAATTAAATTGCTTTAAGATCTCTTTGATCACACTTTTACTATCGTCGGTATCGTAAATGGTAAAATTATTCGGATACCCCAGTTTATTGGCTTCGTATCGAAGTATTTTAGCGAAGACCGAGTGAAAAGTTCCCATCCATAGATTTTTCGCGTCCTTAGAACCAACGATCTTTTCAATACGGGCTTTCATTTCGCGCGCCGCTTTATTGGTAAATGTGAGGGCTAAAATGTTAAAGGGGTCAGCACCTTTATGGATGATGTGAGCGATGCGATAGGTAAGAACACGTGTTTTTCCGGAACCTGCACCCGCAATGATCATCACCGGGCCGTCGGTAGCTTCAACTGCTAAACGCTGACTGGGGTTCAATTCTTCTAAATAGGAGGTGGATTCCATTGTGCAAATATAGTTGCAAAACACCGTTTTAGATGAGAATGTTAGTTAATATTGATTTTTTCTTTCATACTTTTTGTCGCGCAAAAAGTATGCAAAAACGCTTTTGCCGCTTGAAGGTGATTTTTGTTCCGCCTTTTTGGCGGTCCAAAACCGCGGTTAAAATGTGTGTCGGCTTAGGCCTCCAGTGCACACATTTTCCCGCTATCACTGACAATCGCCAAAAAGTCACTTACTATCTGTATGTTTAAAACGAACCTCTTTTTTATTCGATTTTTCCGGCCTCATTTTATCCTTTGCCTTCGGCAATTTTTTATGCTTGTAAATCGCTAAAAAATGGTTGATCCCCTGGGGTCCCCCTGGCGGGGCTTCCCATTTTTCTTTACGCGCTTTACGGCG
>JBGASH010000065.1:0-15887 GCA_044229775.1 Bacteroidia bacterium | reverse complement strand
CATCGGCAGTTATAATTGTCCAGCCGTCCTCCAGTTGTTTTACATTCTTTGTTCCTAAATTGATCATGGGTTCAATGGCTAAGACCATTCCGTCTTTTAATTTCGGACCATCTCCCCGTTTTCCATAATTTGGAACTTCCGGATCTTCGTGCAAACTTTTTCCTAGACCGTGGCCTACCAATTCACGCACTACCCCGTAACCATTCTTTTCGGCGTGTTCCTGTATGGCATAACTGATGTCGCCAATTCGATTGCCTGATATGGCTTGTTCTATCCCTTTGTACAAACATTCCTTAGTTACTTCTAATAATTTCTTTAATTCGGGTTTTACTTCTCCTACAGGAAAACTGTAAGCGTGATCGCCATAAAAACCATTCTTCTTAACACCGCAATCAACCGAAATGATATCTCCTTCTTTTAAAGGCTTGCTTCCAGGTATGCCATGCACCACCGCCTCGTTAATAGAAATACACAATGTGGCAGGAAAACCCCTATACCCTTTAAATGCCGGCACGCCGCCGTTATCACGAATAAACTCTTCGGCCAGTTTATCTAAATATTTTGGTTCAACGCCCGGTTTAACCTCACGTGCTAAAAGTCCAAGCGTTTTTGAAACCAAGAGAGCCGACTCGCGCATAATTTCTATTTCCTCTCGGGTTTTAAGGTAGATCATTTTCCAAATAATTTTTTAAAGAAGGAACCTTCGCTCCTATGGTTGTTATGCGCTTCCGGGTTTTTAAGTACATGAGAAAATTCGCCGCCTTCGGGATGCAAATGCTGCCAAATTTCACTCCAGCCTAAAAACCCTCCAACATTTCTATCATCAATAAAAATATCGGCATTCACTTTTCTTGAAACATTCTCATTAAGTTCTTCTTCCGGAAAGTTTTTATTTACGGCGTAAAACTCAACACCATTCGCCCTGCAATATTCTACCGCCTCATCCAGTGTTTGTCCGGCCCTGAAGGTCCATAAGATCAACTTATGTCCTTTTTTTTGCAATTCTTTTAATGTTAAAAAATCGAACAGCATTTCTTTACCAATAGCGGGATAAGCGTGTTCCACAATGGTTCCGTCAAAATCAACCGCTATGGTTTTACTATTTGGGTTTATGAATGTGTTTGACATGTTACAGATTTTTAACTGAAAGTATTTTTAAATCATTATCCAGTTCGTAAATTCTGGGTACACCGGTGCCTATTTCAAATTCAAGTATCTGGGCGGGCGTCATTTTCTCTAAATACATAATTAAAGCCCGCAAACTATTACCATGTGCCGCGATCACGATATTTTTTCCTGCTTTGAGCTTTGGTATTATTTCACTTTCAAAATACGGAATAACACGTGCGGCGGTATCTTTAAGGCTTTCGCCGTTTGGAGGAGGGACATCAAAACTGCGACGCCAGATCTTTACCTGTTCTTCCCCATACTTTTGTGCCGTTTCCGCTTTGTTCAATCCCTGCAGATCGCCATACATGCGTTCATTCAAAGCCTTATCGTAAATTGGCGTGAGCGGTTTATGTCCCGCCGTTTGCAAAGCGATAGTTAAGGTGTTTTGCGCGCGTTTTAAAGCAGAAGCATATGCATAATCAAAAGTATAACCTTTTAATTTTTCACCCGCCGCTTTTGCCTCCTCTACTCCTTTTGGTGAAAGATCAACATCAACCCAACCCGTAAATTTATTTTCAAGATTCCAGGTGCTTTGTCCGTGACGAAATATGATCAAAGTTGCCATTTAAAAGTTCAAAATTTAAAGTTCAAAATTCAATACTGCCAGACCTTTTACAGCGGCGATCTTAAGGTATAAATTTACGAAGAAATTGGCTATTTTACTCTTCCGAATAGTAATATTGGATGTAATTATTTCTCCAGGCACTGTTGGCACTGGCATTGTATTTTTCAATCAAAGGGCGGTTGTCGGTATTAACTTCTGTGGTAACCGGGAGCTTTAAAACTACCTCATGTTTAACACTTAGATCTTCTTCTTTAGAGGCGAAAATAACCAGATTACGGCTATCTTCTATTTCCGAATAAGTTGCTACCTTGTAGGTAAATCCACTTTCTTTAAGGGTATTTAGTAAAACAGCCGTTCCCATCCCTCTTTTACCACTACTATAGCCATGCCAATTAACGATCAGTCGGCCACCGGGATTTAACATATTCTTCACTTGTACCAGACTTTCAACTGTTAAAACATGAACCGGCTGTTCTTCGGCTTTAAAAAGGTCGGCCAAAATAATATCATATTTATTACGGTTCAGGTTTATAAAATGACGCGCATCATCGCAAAACGTTTCAACTCCTTTGTTTAGATCAAAGTACTTTTTAGCCACATCAATTATTCGTTCATCTAACTCAACACCCGAAACTTTATAGCCCATACCCATTAACATATTAGAGGTAACTCCACCACCCAATCCTAACACAAGAGCGTTTTTGTTTTGCGTTGTATCAATATTCTCACTTATTATTCCTACATAAGCCGACAAAGAACGCCCTGTGCGTAGATCCATTTCGGTTTGCACAATATCGTTTACCAATAACTTTCGTGTGTTGATCATCCCTGCTCCTATAATTTCCTGTTCGTATTGGAGCACATCAATTTTTCCAAGCATGCCGTCTTTTTCATAAATGCAGTTTTTGTTGAGTGGCGCCTTTTTAGATCCCAGAAAAATTACTGCCGCTAAAACTAAAATGATTGAAATACTACTTTTTTTTTGTGAGAGCAAAAAAAGCGAAGCCGTCAACGCTCCAGCAAAAAACAATAGCGTTACAATAATGCCGAACGCCGGAATTAAGTAAAACCCTGATAAAAAGGTTGCGAAAATACCCCCAACTGTTGAAATACCATAAACTATTCCGCTTACATTTCCCGAATCGCCTTTATCGTCGGATTGAATTGAAATAATTATAGGAGAAGCGGCGCCCATTAAAAGCATAGGGAGCAATAATAAAACTACGCTTGCGATAACCACTGCTGTGAGCAAAGAAAAATTAATGGCAATAGTTGCAAAAGCGCCACTTATAACCGGCATACAGGCCATATAAACAGCTGCGACCAATAAGAAAGTCAATAAGATCTTCACTTTGTTTTCTTTCAAGCTCAACTTCCCACCGTAAAAATACCCTGCGGCTAAACTTCCCAATGTAACGGCAATTACTGCTGCCCAAACATACAAACTACTCCCAAAATAAGGTGATATCAATTTAGAACCACATAACTCCGTAGCCATAACGGCAGCGCCTTCAAAAAAACTAATGATGTATATTTTGTTTTGTTTCAAATTAAAGTATTTGTAGAAATTTACACCTATGGCCACTTGGACACAAAGGCGCAAAGTTTGCCGGCATTATAATTTAGAGGTTTTATTTCTTAAAAAATGGTCAACGATAACGAGTGCCGCCATACTTTCAACAATAGGAACGGCGCGTGGCAAAACACATGGATCGTGACGTCCTTTAGCGGAAAGTTCTATCTCTTCGCCTTTACTATTAATGCTTTTTTGCGTTTTCATAATGGTGGCCACCGGCTTAAAGGCCACGTTAAAATAAATATCTTCACCGTTACTTATCCCGCCCTGAATACCGCCGCTGTTGTTGGTCTTGATGCCGCCTTTAATAAAAATATCATTGAGTTCAGAACCTTTGAAGTTTATCGAATCAAACCCAGCGCCAAATTCAAAACCTTTAACAGCGTTGATGCTTAACATGGCTTTACCAAGATCGGCATGAAGTTTATCAAATACCGGTTCGCCTAAACCAAGAGGCACATGCTTAATAATACAACTTACAATTCCGCCAATGGTATCGCCTTGTTTTCTTATTTCTTCAATGTGCGCGATCATGTCGGTAGCCGTTTTTTCATCCGGACAACGTACTATGTTCTCGGTTTTATTCAGATCAAGTTCTTTGTAATTTTTCTCCAACTTTATTTTCCCTACACAGCTTACATAAGCGCGAATAAAAATATTTTCTTTTTTCAATAACAGTTTCGCAATAGCTCCCGCCACAATTCGACAGGCTGTTTCGCGAGCCGATGACCTGCCGCCACCTTTGTAATCGCGGATCCCATATTTCTTTTCGTAAGTAAAATCGGCATGACTTGGACGATAAGCGTCCTTTAAATGCTCGTAATCCTTACTTTTTTGATCTTCATTCTCAATAATAAATCCAATTGGTGTTCCGGTTGTTTTACCATCAAAAATTCCGGATAAGAATTTAACCGTATCGCTTTCTTTGCGTTGTGTGGTAATGTGGGATTGTCCGGGTTTACGGCGATCCAATTCACTTTGAATAAAATTCTCGTCTATCACTAAGCCCGCAGGACACCCATCTAAAATTCCACCAATAGCAGGACCATGACTTTCGCCGAAAGTGGTGAGTTTAAAGAGTTGACCAAAGGAGTTGCCGGGCATGGTGTAAAGTTAAGAATTAAGAATGAAGAATTAAGAATTATTTTATTTAAAACCGATAACAGACCGAAAGATCGGATAAAAACACCGGTAATAAATTGAAAGAAGAGAAATAACTTTCTTCTGTAGTTTTTGTTTTCACTACCAATCTACTTTCAAAATTAGAAGAGTAATAGAAATTAGGTCCTGCGGTTAATGAAACGCACCATCTTGGAGAAACAACTATCCTTAGATTGTAGAATAAATGTATCCCAAAACCATACGATTTATATTGCGAAAAATAACCGAGGGTATCAACATTTCCTACATTGCTACCCAACATTCCGGTACTTGGGCTATAAGTACTTTTGGCCGCCCATATAAAAGTTTCTGAATAACTTTTTTGTTGGTAAAAAACCGATCCTTCTACACCAAATGATTGGATCAATTTTTCACTGCCAAAGATCATTTCATACCCGGTATTAAGCTGCAACTTAGGTTTAAAATCATAGGAAGTATTACGAAATAAAAGAAAAGTATCGGTGGTTTGATAGAACACATTTTGCTTATTATTATCATACGAGTCGGGATAAGGCAAAATAGAAAAAGATAAACGGAAAGCGCCTTTCTTTTTTAGGAATCGACGGTAATTTAACGTGAGACGGGTGTTAGTATTAGGGGTAGCCGCACCAACAATATAAACCAAAGGCAAAATATTTAATCCGAATTCGTTCTTATAACTGGTTGAATCATTGATAGGGCTTGTTACTTCAGGTGTTTGGCTAAAACCTGTTTTAAAAAGTAAGAGAAAGATTGTTAGAAAAATGTAATTTTTCATGTAGATTTGTTTTATCTTAAATATATAGCATTTCTTAAAGTTAAGCAAATGGGAAATAAACTCCTTATAAAAAATATTAAAACCCTTGTTCAGGTTCGTGAAACAGCTATTGAAAAGGTTTGTGGTAAGGACATGTCGATTTTACCTTGCATAAACGATGCCTGGCTGGCTATAGATAATGGAGCAATAGCAGATTTTGGCAAGATGGACGATTTTCCCGGAATTACCGACTGGAAAGAGCTTGAGGTAATTGACGCCGGGGGAAAAATAGTGATGCCTTGTTATGTTGATTGTCACACCCATATTGTTTATGCCGGTAACCGTGAACAGGAGTTTATTGATAGGATAAACGGTTTAAGTTATGAAGAGATAGCGGCCAAAGGCGGTGGTATTTTAAACTCTGCAAAATTGTTGCGCGAAACAAGCGAAGAAGAACTATTTAACCAATCGCTTGTTTCGTTTTAAAGAGATCATTTTACAAGGAACCGGGGCTGCCAAAATAAAAAGCGGTTATGGTTTAAGTGTAGATGCCGAATTGAAAATGTTACGCGTTATAAAACGTTTAAACGACCTGAACCTTATTCCGGTAAAAGCAACTTTTTTAGGAGCTCACGCGGTTCCGGGCGAGTTTAAAAAATAATAAAGAGGTTATATTGATCTGATCATAAAAGAAATGTTGCCTGCCATATCCAAAAAAATTAGCCGACTATATTGATGTTTTTTGTGAAAAAAATTATTTTACCGCCGAAGAAACCAAAAAAATTCTGGAAGCAGGTAAAAAACATGGACTTATTCCGAAAGTGCATGCCGAACAATTAAGCCATAGCAATGGTATTAAAACAGCTATTGAATGCGGAGCTATAAGTGTTGATCATTTAGAGTTTGCAGCGAGGAGGATATTGCGCTTTTAAAAAAGAGTAACACCATGCCAGTAATATTGCCCGGCGCGGCTTTCTTTTTAGGATTACCTTTACCACCGGCCAAAAAAATAATTGAAGCCGGTTTGCCCCTAGCCATGGCCAGCGATTACAACCCCGGAAGCAGTCCAAGTGGCAACATAAATTTATGATGAGTTTAGGTTGTATTGATTATAAATTAAATCCCGAAGAAACCATAAACGCCTCAACCATTAACACCGCCTATGTAATGGGACTTTCAAAAGAATTAGGCAGTATAACTATTGGTAAAAAAGCGAATGTTTTTATTACCAAGCCCATTAGCAGTTACGGTTTCGTGCCCTACGCTTTTGGCTCGGACCTGATCGAGACCGTGATCCTGAACGGGAAGATCTTTAAAGCATAAAAAAAGCCTTTCGTTTTGCGAAAGGCTTTGATCTTACAGGACACTGATTATTCCCCTGCTATACTTTTTCTTAACTCGTAAACTTTTTTTCCGATCTCCGCCACATTTTCTTTAGTTAGATCGCTTGCTTGCTTTGGTTTTGTACATAACGCAAGGATCTCATCCAATGTTGATCGCATTTTTTTGAACTCCGGTTCGTTTTTAAATTTGATAGTAGCGTCAATCAATTGTTTAAGATGAAAACGCTGATTCCAGATTCGGGTATAAAGAGCCTTATTACTCTCATTTTGATCGGTGCCGCCTATTGCGTCAACAGCCATATGTAAACTTTCTATCCAGCTACCTGTAAAAATATAGGTGGCGGTTTTTAATTGATCGTTACTGCGGCAATAATTATCGGTTAACGAATAGGCGCTATTTACCATGTTCATTAACGAATCTTTGTTGCCCAAGTTCTTACTGAACCGGTCGTAAAAAGATTTATTATAATATTGAGAAATTCCTAACTCATCCGATATTTTTTTAACAGAAACCATATACCCTAAAGCTTCCTGACTTTGATCGTAATTGATAACATAGCTCATGTCGATACTATACATACCCATGCAAATTGCTTTTTGATCAGGTGTTGTAGCATTAGAATATTTTTTATCCTGCACCATGAAGGCATGATTGTAAGGCGTTTTGGATGAATTCAGGTCATTCAAAATTTCCATCGGCGATGGCATATTCGCTAATAGCATATCAAATTTCAGCATTGCTGTTTCATCAACCGTCACTGGTTCGGCTGGCGTTACGGTTTCGGAAGGAGCGGTTGTTGCAGAATCCATTGAATGATCGGCAGTGTCTTTGTCGCCACCGCCACAATTTGTAAGCGTTATGACTAAGGCCATTGCACCAACAAGAATGATCTTTTTTTTCATATTAAACATGTTCTATATTAAATTTTAATTCCTATTACAAGTACGTCGTCCACCTGTTCGTTATTGGCTTTCCAGATCTCGAATTTTTCGTTGATCAATTTGCTTTGCTCAGCCATGGAAAGGGTATTTATTTCCAGTAGCATTTTCTCAAAGTTCTTAACCATAAATTTCTTCCCTTTTTCACCACCAAACTGGTCGGCATAACCGTCGGTAAATATATAAATACAATCGTCTTTCTGCAAATCAATTGTATGGTTGGTAAAAGGTTTACGTCCTTCTGTATCAAGGCCTCCAATTGGTTGTTTATCGGCCTTGGTTTCCATCAATTTTCCTTGTCTTACCAGCCAAAGGGGTCTCATTGCACCCGCGTATTCCAGTTTATTGTTCCGAAGGTTAATTTTACATAAAGCAATATCCATTCCGTCGCGTGTTTGTCCGTGCGACTGGTCCTGTTTAAGAGCGCCTCTTATTCCTTTATGTAATTCGTCAAGTATCTTTGCCGGTTCGGTGATCTTCTTTTCGTTTATAATATTATTTAACTGGTCGTTGCCGATCATACTCATGAAAGCTCCCGGAACACCATGCCCGGTACAATCGGCGGCAATAATGATCACTTGGTCTTCACGCTGAATAAAACCATAAAAATCGCCGCTTACAACGTCTTTTGGTTTATAAAGCACAAAAGAATCCTTGAGAACACTATAAACTAATTCTACCGGAGGCAATATAGCTTGTTGAATACGTTTAGCGTAATTGATACTGTCGGTTATCTCCTTATTTTTGTGTTCAATTTCCTGCTTTTGCAGATTTAATTCAGCATTAATCTTTCTCCGGATAAGATTGCTTCTCACAATAAAAAATATCATTACCGAACAGATGATCAATCCTAAAACGAAGAAAGCAATGGTTTGCTGTTGCTCGTTAAGTTTGGCGTTCTTTGAGTTTAAACGCAACTGCGAAAGTTCTCTTTCCCTATGAAGGTTCTCGATCTCGTGTTGTTTCTTTTCATTCTCTAATTTAAACCCAAGATCGGCAATTTTTGATGCTAGGTTATTGCCCGAATTTTTTGAAGCATTATTCAATAGATCCGATAATACCTGGGTTTCGGCATTCTTTACTTCATATTGCATACTTTCTAAAGTGAGAAGAACTGCAGACAAAGGAATGTTTTGAAAAGTAGCAAAAACCCAGTCTAAAGGCTCACCATTCTCATCTACCCCCGGCTCAGTCTCAAGATTAATTCCCGCTTTAATAAAGTTCTTGTTCTCTCCATCTACAAAACCGATCACCGAGTCGCGAAACATTTCGATAATTGATCTTAATTCAAGTCCTGAATACTTTCCTTTCACGGGCTCTGTGTCCCAACCGCAAAGGATCTCGGTTGATGTCCCTGAATTTGCTTTGTCTCTTATATCCTTTACCTCCATTGAATCAGCGGTTGATTCTCTAACCTGTTCGCTAATAGCGATCAAATGGTTACGTAAGTGGCGGATATACCTTGCGGTAGAATCGGAAAGTACTTTGAGTTGTTCGGCTTTTAAATAATAAGGGTTATTGTTTCTATTTTCGAGTTGTTCAAAGGCCGAGTATAATTTTTGATTCTTTATTTTTAACCGATCAATTGATACATGCATTTGTTCTGTGTTCTTGGAAAAAGAACTGGCCATTCGGTTCATTCCAGAGGCGGCCCCACCAACACCTGCAATAATTATAGGTACAAGAAGGAACAACACCATCATGGCATGAAATTGCCGCAATGTTTTTTGCGTGTTTCTAAAAAGTTGGTAAACTCCAATTGGAAACACTACATATAGTGTCAAACCTATCCATATATTAAAGATAATTCCGGCTCCCGGCCAATGCAAGGTTTTAAAAAGTAAGCTTAAACCGGTAATGAACAAAAGTATGAATTGGTAAAACGTTGTGAGTTTACGGCCCTGTTTAAGTTCGTTGATCAACCATAACGGTAAATAAAAGAACAAAAAACTAATAGAAACTAAGATCAAGGAAATGTTGGCTCCGGGCCAATGCATCAGTTTAAAAAAAGTAGCCACAGCTATAAGTATTGCTGCAACGCAACCTGAGACTTTTATCGTAATATTTGGTTTTTTTTCCATTTGGTGATATTGATACTAGCGATCAAGATAAATAAAATGCATCCTTAAAAGAATGGCAGATTTTATAATGGCTGACCCTATTTAATTAGCGTTACGTGGCCGGTTAATTTTGTAGGTTTTATCAAACACATTGGTCAAATTTTCCACACATACACGCTCTAATAAACCGCAGCTTATAGCATAATAACCATCCCAACCATGATTAAAATCGTTGGTATACATTAATTCTTCGCCCCATCACGGTTGAAAATTAAATGAATTTCGTACTTTTGAAATTTAAATCCATTTGGAGTTGGAAAACGTCGTTAAATCCATCATCATTTTGGGGTAAGCATTAGGAACAAAAATACCGTAGTCTTCGGTTACAGTAATAACCCTAATGATGGTATCCTTACAGCCGTGATCGCTAGTTGCTATTAAAGCTACCTGACAATTGCCGCTTCTTTTTATAGATATAAGAAGGATTTTGCAAATTTGAATAAGGCTTAGAGAGGTTCATAAAATACCAATCCCACCTTTTGATGATTGCATTATACGAAGCGTCGGTAAAATAGACCTCATCCTCATTCATTATAGGACGATATGGTGTGTAATTAAAATCAGCTTTAGGTTTATGATACGCCTCTATATAATAGGAAGAGCCGCCACTGCAACCGTTATTATCAAAGCCCGCAACCGACATAGTATATTTTCCGGCATTAAAACAATATTGCGCCGTGTTGGTAATAGTTGAAAACACATTATTGTTATTGACCGACCATTGGTAGTTAACCAATGATTGATTGCTTTGACAAGTAAATGTTACACAAAACGGCTCACATCCTGTGTTTCCGGATCCGACTAAAGTAACATTTGGGTTTGGTAAAACTTTTATACTGGCCGTAGTTTGCGCTACACAACCATTAAGTGTACCCGATATGGTATAAGTAGAATTTACGTTTGCATTATACGTGAAGGTGTTTCCTGTATTAAAACCGGGCTGCCAGGTGTAACTTGAAGCACCTTGCGCAACAAGAGTGGCCGTTTGTCCAACGCAAATAGTGAGACTAGGAACCACTACCACCGGATTGTCGTTAAACGTTAAGCTTACCGTATTAGATGAACTGCAGCCGTTCTGATCAACAGCTGTTACGGTATACACATATGTTCCGCCAATATTTTCTATGATCTGGGTTGTGCTTGTTAGCGCACCCGGACTCCATGTATAACTATAAGGAGAAGTTCCGCCAACTGCCGTTGCCGTTAGTGAAATGGCCGAACTAGCGCAGGTGATGGTTGGAACCGCATTGATATTGACGGTTATGGTAGGAGCTTGTAATATTTGCGCAGTAAATGTATTGCTACATCCATTAGCGTCAATTATTGTAAAGGTATGTGTTCCTACCGAAACGCCGGTTATTGTGTAAGGTACGGTAACATTAATGGCAAGTGTATTTGACCCTTCGGCAATAGTATAGTTGGGCGTTCCGCCGGTTATAGTATTGATAGTAACAGAACCTGTTGGTAAAGCGCACGGGGCATCTGTAGTAACAGAATTGATGGTAAAATTGCCAGCTGTAAGTGTAAACGTAACTGTATCTCGTTCTAAGCAATTACTTTTTATTTCGACCCAATAATTACCGGGACACAAATTATTGATGGTGCTGATAGTGCTTGTAGTGTTACTTTGCGTAAACCCGTTACTCCACGTATAAGTATAATTTGGCGCGGCACAATTTACCATTACACTAGCGCTTCCATTGCAGGTACAGCTTACCGGATCTGTTTGGCCGGGCGTAAAAGTTGGTTGAGCTCTTGTGAATTTAGCAATGAAAACATCATCCATTCCATGAAATACATTATCGAAATAAGCCCCTCCACCGGGATTAGTTAAAGGATAAGTTGCCGGGTTAAGTAACGGTCCGGTCCACTCCCCACCAATAAATAAATTATCCGCGGCATCCATGGCGATTGGCGCCCGAAAATCTTTTTCGTTGCCACCAAAATAAGTGCCCCATAATAATACAGCATTTTTATTCATCTCAACAATAAACTGATCGCTTGTACCACCTACAGCACCATCAAAATAATTTGTACACCCTGGATTAAAGGTTGGTATATCAGGCGAATCGGTATCAAACGCGATGTAGGCATTTTCGCAATTATCAATAACAATACTACTCCAGGTTGAAACATTTTCCATTCCTGTTCCGCCATAATATGTTGAGTGCTTACAAACCGCCGACGAATTAAATTGAATGATAAACGCGTCAAACATCCCACCAGCTTTTGCCGGTTGGTAATAAGCGCCGCCGCCTAAATTTAGAACCGGAAAATTTGCCGAAGAAGTAAGTCCTGCCGCCCAAACATAATTGCCGTTACTTCTAATTGCATTGCCTTCTTCTTGTCCGCTGCCACCATAATAGGTCGACCATAAAAGTACACCTGATGGATTTAACTGCAAAAAAAACGCGTCTCTGCCACCACCGTAAACCGATTGTAAAAACGCGCCGCCTCCTGCTAATGTGTTAAAATCGGATGATTGTGTTGAACCTGCGACCCAAATGCTTGTACCGTCGCCATGAATTGACATTCCGTAATCACTGCTGTTACCACCGTAGTAAGTTGACCACACTAAAGCGCCACCGGTACTGAATTTCATAATGATCGCATCCTGAAATGCGCTCATAGTTCCTTGATAATAAGCTCCACCGGAAGGTTGTACCGGAAAATTGGTCGATTGAGAATAGCCGGTTATCCACACAGATGTTCCATCTGAAAAAATGGAATGACCAACATCTGCAACAGAACCTCCAAAATAAGTTGCCCATTGGCGAACACCACTGGTGTTGAATTTCAAAACAAAAACATCCTGACCACCACCCAAAACCGCCTGATTGTATGCCCCACCTAAATTTTGTAAAGGAAAATTATTTGATGATGTGTAACCGGTTATCCAAACAGAAGTACCGTCAAATTGAATGGCATAAGGCCAATCGGCACCGCTTCCACCATAATAAGTTGACCATTGCAAAGCGCCTGAGGGAAAAAATTTAAGGATGAAAAGATCTACTCCTCCTGAATTTACACCTTGAAAATAAGCGCCACCACCCGGATTTTGCATTGGAAAATTATTGGAATCAAGATAACCGGTAACGTATAAGTTTCCTACCGCATCGGAAGACATACTCATGCAACCGTCGGCCGACGATCCTCCTAAAAAGGTTGCCCAAGTCAATTGCGGATCAATAATAAGTGTTTTATCCTCTATAGAAGTATTGAATGGTTCAAAATTAAATCCTATTTCTGTTTCATACCCTTTATCGCTCCCATTCATTACACAATTATTTACCGCTGTTTTGATAAATGAACTCTGAATTACCGTATTGGTTTCAAGAATATAACTTACAGGAGCGTCTTCCGTTAATTTTCCATACGGTGTTTTAATTTGAATGTTTCCGTTATTATCTAACTCCGCTTTTTTACCGGAACGATAGATCATTTTTATCTGAGCCGGATCTGCACCGGGACCACCACAAAATCGTATTTGAATCCCTTTTCATTTGAATTATAGAAAACCCAATCGATAAACGGATAGATGTTTTTTATAGTAACCTTCGAATAACTGTAAACATCGCTAATGCCGTTTGGACAATGTCCTTTAAAATAAGTTTTAAAATTATCTGACGCGCCTTCTTTGATCACGTTCTCTTGCTTTATTTCTGCTCCACGAAGTTCCATATCTATCCTGCTCCATTTTATTTTTTCGTTTTCTTCTTTCCCAATAAGCAAAGCATCTCTTTTTTCTTCATCATTCTCCTCCTCCTTTTCTAAAAAAACATAGGTCAATCCCTTTTCGGTGATAAAAAGATCCACACCTTGCGTCTGCGCTTCAAAAAGAACAAAATCAATAGGTCTTCCCGAAACATCGGCCATTTGTCCTTTATTCTCTAAAAATCGTACTGCCTGCCCGTTAAACCAATTCTTAACTTTTTCTTTTTGTTGTGTAGTGACCTCAACCGAATTGATCTCTTTTTTCTGCGGCACAACGGTGTAGCTTGGATTAGAATTAGGATAAGTGTAATTGGAGGCTGAATAAGGATTATCAGTAGCGGCCTTAAGAAATTCTGATCCGTTTTTAGCTGAATTTGCAAACGGTGCTGTTACAAACAGAAAAAACAGAACCGAAGTAGCCCTTCTAAAACAGACCTGAAAAAGAAAAAGATTCATATGCAAAAATAAAGTATTAGTCGATAATATTAGTAGTTTAGTCTATAAAACAATACGCAATTCGATGCAAATGGTTGGGTGTGAGTGTGGATTTTTTTACGAAAATATAAAATTTAAAACACTATTAATCAGTTATTTATAATTGCCATGCTTTCAGTTAAAATAAAAAAGCCACCCTTTTTGAGAGTGGCTTTTAGTTAATAGCCTATTGCCTTTATTTTATTAAGGTAACGTGACCCGATAATTCATGTGATTTTCCAAATACGTTGGTTAAATTGATCTTCCAGATATAAGTATCTTCCTGTGATAATTTACCTTTATAGAATCCGTCCCATCCATGTCCGAAATCATTCGTGAACATTAATTCTTGTCCCCAACGATTAAACACACGCAACTCATATTTAGTAATTCCAAATCCTTTTGGTTGGAATACATCATTCAATCCATCACCATTTGGTGAGAAAACATTTGGAACATAAATTCCATAATCTTCTCCAACAACAATTGTTTTTACAATGGTATCAACACAACCGTGATCACTGGTAACAAGTAAAGCAATGGCATAAGTTCCGGGATCCATGTAAGTGTAAATTGGATTTTGCAAACTTGAATGTGGTTTTGGTAAATTCATAAAATACCAATCCCATTTTTTGATCACCGCATTGAATGATGCGTCGGTAAATGTAACATCGTCGTTATTTACAATTGGTTTTAAAGGCGCGTAATTAAAGTCAGCAACCGGAATAGGATAAGCCGATAACGAGGTAGTAGTTCTTGATACACATCCGTTGTTATCAGTAACCGTAGCGCTAACAGTATAATCGCCTGGCATGGTGAAACAACGATCGGTATTAATAACGTTACTGGCAAATGAACCATCGCCAAAATCCCAGTTACAACTTTGAATTGATCCGCCCGAATTGTTCGCGGTAAATGTCATACAAACCGGTACGCATCCAGCTTTGCCGCTGGCAGCAATACCAGGAACTGGTAATGGATTAACCACTAAAGTAGCTGTTACAGGAAGCGAACTACATCCTGTAGATGTATTTGTTCCAACCACCGTTAAATATTGTGTAGTTACACCTGTAGCGGTATAAGTAGGCCCCGTTACGTTAACAGGCATCCATTTATACGTTTCGGCGCCACTCGCATTCAATACGCCTTTATCTCCCCAACAAATTGTTCCGCTTGTTGCAGCAATCACCGGAATAGGATTAAATGTAAGATTAATACTGTTATTGGTGGTACATCCGTTGGCGTCGGTAACATTTAAAATATAATTATAAGTACCCGGAACAGCTTCCGTAACATTATATGCTGCACCTACAGGACCAGGTGACCACGTGTATCCGTAAGCAGGAGTACCTCCACTGGCAAAACCATTAAGATTTATGATTCCGTTAGCACAAATGTTGGTTGTACTGGCATTAATTGCTAAACTTAAAGCAGGCGGCTGTCCAATAACAACACCGGCCGTTCTGGTACAAGCCCCGTCGGTAACCGTTACTGTACAATTTCCGGCCGAAAGATTTAATGGGTTAGCAACATTTTGTCCGGTGCATGACCAACTATATAAATAATTTCCTGAGCCTCCGGTAACGGTTGTACTAGCCGAACCTGTTGATCCACCAAAACACAACACGTTTGTAGCGGTTGCGGTTACTGTCAATGTATTTAGAAAGTTAACCGTTGCTGTAACAGCTGCGGTACAACCGTTAGCTGCCGTGGCGAAATATGTATAAACTCCGGGAGCAAGGTTTACAATGTTGTAAGGAAAGTTAACCGCATTTCCCACAAGAACGTTATTCTGTAAAACCGTATAAGTTGGAACACCTGTTGGCGTACTGATAACCATTGTTCCGGTGGCAGATGCGCAATTAGCGTCAACCGGGGTAGCATTGATAGTGAAACCACTATTACCAGGAACCATAACTACTGTTTGTATGTTTGAAGCAGAACAACCCTGAATTAAACTAACGGTGTAAGAACCAGGACACAAATTACCAATTGTTGGAGTGGTTGCTCCTGTTGACCATGAATAAGAAACTGAACAAGCAGTTGACGTAGCACTTGCAATAGCATCACATGCACCACAAGTTGATGG
>JBGASH010000064.1:0-16641 GCA_044229775.1 Bacteroidia bacterium | reverse complement strand
TTGGTGTTAAAGTTGAGAAGACCGGTCATGAAGAATACACCTTTCAGGCGGATGACGTTAAAGTGGATTATCTGGTATCACCGGAATTTAAAAAGAAAGGTGGCGGCTTACGCGGATCGGTAATGATCATTGGTCCGATGTTGGCGCGTTACGGCAGGGCTTATATGCCTAAACCGGGAGGCGATAAAATTGGGCGACGCCGTATGGACACGCACTTTATTGGGTTTGAAAACTTAGGGGCTAAGTTTGATTACGATTCGGATGCCGAAAATTTTAAAGTACATGCCACCAAATTAAAAGGGGCATACATGTTATTGGACGAGGCCTCGGTTACCGGAACCGCCAATATTGTTATGGCGGCCGTTTTAGCCGAGGGCACTACCTCTATTTACAATGCCGCGTGCGAACCATACATTCAGCAATTATGTAAAATGCTTAATCGCATGGGTGCAAAAATATCAGGTGTAGGTTCTAACTTACTCACTATTGAAGGCGTTACTTCTTTGGGTGGAACTACGCACCGTTTGTTACCCGACATGATCGAAATTGGTTCGTTCATTGGTTTAGCGGCCATGACACAATCGGAGATCACCATTAAAAATGTTTCTTACGATAATTTAGGTTGCATACCCCGGGTATTTGCGCGATTAGGAATTAAAATGGAAAGACGAGGAGATGATATTTATATTCCTTCGCAAGAGCATTACGAGATCGATACCTTTATTGACGGTTCCATCTTAACGGTTGCTGATGCTATTTGGCCCGGATTTACCCCCGATCTTTTAAGCATCATTTTAGTAACCGCCACGCAAGCCCGCGGAAATATTTTGGTTCACCAAAAAAATGTTTGAGAGCCGTTTGTTCTTTGTGGATAAACTGATCGATATGGGTGTCAGATCATTTGTGATCCGCATCGCGCCACTGTTATAGGGCTCGACCGAAAAGTACAGTTAAAAGCCATTCAGATGGCATCGCCTGATATACGTGCCGGGGTTTCGTTATTAATTGCCGCCATGAGCGCTAAAGGAAAAAGCGTTATTTATAATATCAACCAGATTGACAGAGGTTACCAGAATATTGATGGCCGCTTAAATGCTATTGGCGCGGAAATATTAAGGAAAAATTAAATGAAAAAACTTTTATATTTATTAACAGCGGTAATTTTTGTATTTGGCAGCTGTAAGTCTAAAAAGAACACCACAACCACTTCTTCAAAGACCGAAGAAGTAACGGTAATACCCTCCACCCTCGACGTTACCGAAGGTTTGAATTTGGGGAACAGAGCCCCTGAAATTAAAATGAAAAACCCTAAAGACATGTTGTCGCCCTCTCGTCTTTAAGAGGAAAGTTGTTTTAGTGGATTTTTGGGCCAGTGGTGGCCTGCCGTCAGGAAAATCCGAATTTAGTGGGTAGTTACGTGAGAAATTTACAGGTTTAAAATTTAAAAAATGCCGCTGGTTTCACCGTATAGTGTTCGCTGGATAATGGAAAACCCGGTTGGGAAAAAGCCATAAGCCGACAAATTGAGCCTGGCTATCATGTAAGCGATCTTACCGGCTGGGGAAATGCGACTGCGGCAGTTTATCAGGTTACAGCAATCCTACTAATTATTTATTAGACGCAAACGGAATTATAATTGGAAAAGCCCTCAGAGGCGACGATTTGGATAAAGCTATCGAAAAATTAATTATAAAAGATGGTAAAATAAATATTTAACCGTATTTTTTATTGTTTTTTTCAAGCTTAGTGTTGCTCAAAACACAAGCCTTAAACCCGGCGACCCAACACCTGTAATGCTTTTTTTGGTAACCACGCAAAACGGGTCACAAACCTTTAATTTTCCTTATCAGGGAAAAAATAGTACTGCTTCATTTCTGGTCGTCGAGCGTAGAAAAATCAAAACCTTTTTTGATAAGGGCTTTAGATCTTTATGAGCGGTACAACGGCATCACCTACAGAAAAGCCGAAGGCTTTGATGTGGTTACTGTTGCGGTACAGAGCGATAAAACAGCCTGGAAAGAAGACCTGGCCGCGCTTAAAATCGAAAAGTTAACCAATTGCGCCGCCGTGAAAGGATTCAACGATATGTACCTTAAAAGTTATAAGCTTGGACAATTACCCGTAACATTTTTAATTGACGAAACCGGCTATATTTTAGCCGTAGATCCAACTATGAAACAGATCGAAGATGTTTTAGATTCAAAAAAGAACTCGATACCAAATCCAAAAGACCTTAGTGGAAAATTATTATTTACAGAAGGCGCTCAGAGTCCTGTTAAAAACCAAAAAGCTTTTTTATTGAATAAATTTGGTGATACGTTAAGTCGCAATACCACCGATCTAACAGGCGCTTTCACTTTTCGTGGAATTAAAGTTTTAAATCAGTTTGTGATCCGAATAGATACGGGCGGTTCTTTACTTGGGAGATCAAAAGTATGTTTGGCTAACGCGAAGGGTGCCTGTTTTAATACCATTAACAAAACTGATGGCTATATGGATCTTAAATTATTTGCCGCCGAAATAAACATACTGGCGGGTATTGTAGAAAATGAGAATCCTACCAAAGCAAATTACCATTCTATAGATGTGCCGATCAGTTTCAAAAAGAACGGATCGGAACTTGAAAATTCGGCATTTGACGAGCTCGATAAAATTGCCACAATGATGTTCAAGGACAAAAGCTATAAATTGGAGATCATTTCGCATACCGATTGCAGAGGTGATGACGAAGCCAACCTTGAACTTTCAAAAAAACGGTCGAGTGCTATAAAAAATTATTTGGTTACAAAAGAGATTACCCCCGCCCGGATGAAGCCGGTTGGAAAGGGCGAAACAGAGCCCAAAAACAAGTGTAAAAATGGCGTTCCCTGTAGTGAGACCGAGCATGCCGAAAACGTAAGAACCGAGTTCAGGTTTTACAAATAAACTGACATTTTTTCCTATTGATCTTATTGGCAGAATTATTGATACATTTGCATAGAATGATGAATTTTTATTGAAAATCAGATGGAATCCAACGACAAAGAACAAAATAGCGAGGAACAAAGCAATCAAACCACTGACAGTAATACCGATAATACTGAAAACAAGTCAGAAACGGCCAATACCGATGCGCTTAATGCCAAGATCAACGAATTAAACGATAAATACCTGCGTTTATATTCGGAATTTGATAATTACCGGAAGCGAACCATAAAGGAGCGCTCAGACCTGATCAAAACAGCCGCTGAAGATGTTTTTACTGCCATTTTACCGGTTATTGACGATTTTGAAAGAGCTATAAAAGCGAACGAAAATGTAACGGAAGTTACCGCTATTAAGGATGGTATTAATCTGATCTACCATAAACTTAAGAATAGTACGCAACAAAAAGGTTTGGTCTCTTTTGAAAGTATTGGTCAGGATTTTAATTCGGATATTATGGAAGCTATTACCAATATTCCGGCAACCGATGATTCTCAAAAAGGAAAAGTTATTGACGAAATAGAAAAAGGATATAAACTGGGTGACAAAGTAATTCGGTTTGCAAAAGTTATAATTGCACAATAAAATGGCTAAACGAGACTATTACGAAATATTAGGTGTAGCTAAGAGCGCTGGCGAGGACGAGATCAAGAAAGCTTATCGCAAACTGGCCATTAAATACCATCCCGATAAAAATCCGGATGATAAATCGGCTGAAGAAAAATTTAAAGAAGCGGCCGAAGCTTACGAAGTTTTAAGCAATCCCGAAAAAAAGCAACGTTACGATCAGTTTGGTCATGCCGGAATGAGTGGTGCTGCAGGTGGAAGTGGCGGTGGCTTTGGCGGTGGCGGCATGAACATGGATGATATCTTTAGTCAGTTCGGTGATATTTTCGGAGGAGCGTTTGGCGGCAGCGGTGGATTTGGTGGCGGGGGTAGTCGTTCGGGCCGTAGGGTTAACCGTGGCACTAATATTCGTATTAAAGTTAAATTAACTTTAAACGAGATCGCTTCTGGCGTTGAAAAAAAATTAAAGGTCACAAAACATGTAGCTTGCGGAACCTGTAAAGGTTCGGGTGCCAAGAATGGCAATTACGATACCTGCGGCATCTGTAAAGGAACCGGTGTTGTTACGCGCGTACAACAAACTATTTTAGGCGCCATGCAAACGCAAAGTTCGTGTAACGCTTGCCATGGCGAAGGAAAAATAATTAAAGATAAATGTAACACTTGTCACGGAGACGGTGTGGTGCGAGGCGAGGAAATAATTACGATCAATATACCGGCTGGTGTTGCCGAGGGCATGCAATTATCTATGAGCGGCAAAGGAAACGCTGCCCCACGCGGAGGAATTAACGGCGATCTTTTAATTTTAATTGAAGAAGAAGAACACAAGGAATTGAAACGCGATGGCAATAATTTAATTTATCACTTGTTCATTGGTTTCCCTGATGCCGCGTTAGGCACACAGGTTGAGATACCAACCATTGACGGGAAAGTAAAAATAAAAGTTGATCCGGGAACGCAGGGTGGTAAAATGTTACGTTTAAAAGGAAAAGGTTTACCCGATGTTAATTCATACGGTAAAGGCGACTTATTGGTAGACATAAACATTCACACGCCTACCAATTTAAGCGCCGATGAAAAAAAGGCCATGGAACAGCTAAAGGCTTCTAAGAACTTTCAACCCAATCCCAATAAAAAAGAAAAAAGTTTTTTTGAGCGCATGAAAGAGTATTTTGATTAAACCAAGGTAGGCGATCTTACACCATCATAATTTACCGATTAAACAAATGAAAAAAATAACCCTCGCTACCCTACTTCTCTTTACCATCATTTCATTTGCGCAGATAGGTTTTGGTGTTGGGGCCGATCCGTTGAACCCTGAACCCAATTATAAAAAGTTGGTTAAAAAAGCTAAGACTCATCTTTTAATGAGTAACATGGCGCAGGTAACTTTAAAGGTCGATCTTTGGAAAGATAAAATGCCAACTACCGATAAGGCTCCAAAAGATTATATACAGTGGAATATTTCATTGGTGGCCAATAGCGGATCGGTAAATGCTTCGCCGGTTAAAGCTTACTTTTTATATTATAACGGCAAATCATCTAAACCTTCTGAAGTAATTACCTATGTTTATGATGGTGGTGTATTTAATCCCCCAACTCCAAAAGTAAAACTTAACAAAGCGCCCGATAAAGTACTTTTGGAATTTATTGACACCCAAAGTAACCTACCGGCCGGCAAAGCAAAAAAAACACTATTCTTAAAGAACGAAGGACCTTTTACAGTTGAAACGGTATATTAATTCATTAAAGCTGATGAAAAAACTCATAATACTTCTTTTGATCGCGAGCTTTTCGGTCTTTTCTCAAAACAATTCTCAAAATCTTCTTTCACAAGCTAAAACATCTGTAACAATTTCAAATTCTGAAACTGTAAAATTAAAATTAGATTTTTGGAAAAATAAAATGCCTACAACAGATAAAAAAGTCAAAGATAATTTGCAATTCGCTATTAGCATTTCATCGGAAAAAGGTTTAGCAAATATTAATCCTATATGGATATATTTTATCTCCAGTAAGGATAAAACCTTCAACGACGCAGAATGCATCACCTATAAGTATAAAAAAGGCAATTGGACGCCTGTTAATTCTAAATTATATTTAACCAAATTGCCGGATAAGGTTGTTGTTGAATTCTCTGATAAAAAAGATCAAAAGATCTATCACTTAAAGAACGAAGGACCGTTTACGGTTGAAGTAGTTCATTAAGATCAACAAAAAACGGTTTCTCTAAAAACGCCAGCCAAATTTAAAATTGAACGGCACTTTTACCACTGTATACTTATCTTCAGCTTTGTTATTATGATCCAGATCGTTTACATAGGTAGTTTTGGCATGCTGAATTCCAACACCAAAATATGCTTCAACTAAAAAGCGATCGGTAACGCTTAATTGATAACCAATTTTTGGCGTTAAATATATAAGGGATTTATTTGAAGCGTAGAAGGTGTCGGTAACGGTAGGATCATTATAATTTGGCGAAACGTACTCATAGCCATAGTTTGTTTCGGCATGATAGTTAATTTTAAAGTAGTCGGCTTCTAAAGAAATATAAGGCCTGTTCTTTCCTTGACTTAAATAATACCGCTCCTCCAACCCCACTTCAAAACCGCTTCCGGTATACTCTTCATTAATGCTATTATAAAAATTAAAAAGACAAGTTGCCGATAATTGAGTAGAAAAACGCCTGTTGAATTGTCTTTCGTAGCTTACTTCAAATCCAGGATGAACAATGCCGATCAATCGCAATGGAGTAAATTTTATGTTAGATTTGTATTTAATTTTATTGAACGGTTCGTAAGTAGTGTAAGTAAAACCGTTATTTTGTTTTGTAAAGTACAAGTTCTTTGGGTAGCTATACCTCTGAGGTTTATTCCTGTCAAAAAACATCCCTATTCCGTAATTAAAATAAATGTTAAGCCAGTATTCGGGTGCGTTTTTAGATTTGATCGAGAAGGTACTTGAAATACTATCGTTGAATACCGTTAATTCGAGCGGAGCTTTTTGTCTTGGAACGATCAAAGCAATCACGCCATCCTTAGAGGCGATCACGGTGTCTTTATTTGTAACGGCTTTTATCGGCGAATCACTTAATACTTCTATGCGAGTAACCTTATTATTTAAAAGCGTGGCGCACGAACTAAACAGTACACCCAGCAAAGCGAGTGGCACTACCCTTCTAAAAACAAGTATGTATTTTTGAAATTTCATCTTTTACTTTCTTTACACTTTAAACTATAAATAATATTCTATCTCGCGAACAGCTATTTGGATCGGTTTTTCATTAACTGTTTCTGTTCTCTTGATCCAGTTACCTTGTTTATCATATTCTATTACCCGTAATGATTGATTGGTTAAGGTATTCTTCGAATCATAATCGTTCATTTCTATTTGGTTCCCATGCTCGTCGTATTTCCAGGTTGTTTTGTAAAATAAGCTCCCGTCTTGTTTAAAAGCAGCCGCCTCAACGCGATTTCCATTAGCATCATATATATAAGCATTCTTACGACTCACTTCACCGTTTAAATTGTAACTTATTTCCTCTTATCAACTCTCCCTTTTCATTGTATTTAAATGATGCATGAGAGATCAACCCGTTTTCAGAATTATAAACTTTTTGTTCCGTTAACAGGCTCTTGTTGTATTTACTTACAATTTTTTTCTTTCCTTTCATATCCAAAGGCTCCCTGGTTTCTTCCAAGCAATTGCCGTTCTCGTCAAATACAGAAGTTCGTTTGAATTCTACCTGCCCTTCGGGATTGTAATTTATTTCTTCTTCACATTTACCATTCATATTATACTTATAGGTTTGTTTTCCTTTCACAGTACCGTTAGCGTCAAGCACATTCATTTCAATTCTGTTACCTTTATTATCATTAATGTAGTTTGCCTTAATCACCAACGCACCCGCTTCGTTATAATCGTTCTGTTCAATTCTGTTGCCTTTATCATCGTAGTTCCATACAAATTTACTTTTTAATTTACCGTCTGTATCAAACCTGCTTTCCTCGGTAAGGTTTCCGGTAATATCATATTTGTATAAATAATTATTGTTTCGTGTTCTATCACCCTCAACGATCTGACCCGATTTCTTTTTTGCTTTGTAAACATCTTGCTTCACTTGTTTTATTTTTCCTTTAAACCCATCTGCCAAAGCATCGGCTTTTTTATTATTTCCTTGCGCAAAACTATTATGGCAAGTTAAAAGAACAGCTATTGTTATTATTTGAATTAGTGTTTTCATAATCTTAATTTTTAAGGTTGTTTTGTTGAAACAAAGCTACACTTACATTTAAAGGCATTAAAACTACTTGCCGCAACATCTCCTTGCCTCTTTGCGCATTTTAAACAATGGCCTTTATAAATCCAGAAAACAATATCAGATTGGCAATTATCGCAAATAAACCCTTCATTTCGGCACAATTTGCAATAAATGGAAGGTTCCAAAACCAATTAATCAAAAAAAAATCCCTCTTACTTTCGCAAGAGGGATCTTTATATTTTAGAATATTACTTCAATTATTGTTTGAACTGAACCTTCATCTCTACCCTTCTGTTCTTTTGCTTACCTGCCGGTGTACTGTTATCGGCAATCGGTACAGTTTGACCAAACCACTCTGTAATGATATTATCAGCTTTCACGCCTTTCTTCACTAAGTAATTCTTAACAGCCTTAGCGCGTTTTTCTGATAACACCATGTTCTTCTCAGGTGTACCATCATTATCGGTGTGGCCCGATAATTTCAGTTTCCAGTCCGTAGCGTGTTCCTTCATGATCTTAGCCAAGTCGTTCAATGATGGGAACGATTTTGGTTTAATGATGTCTTTAGCCGTAGCAAATTCTAAGCTGGCAAATGCACGCTCTAAAATTTTCTGCTCGGCCGGTTTCATTGGCGGTGGAGGCGGACATCCACCAAGTTCTTTCGGACCAGGAGTGGTAGGACACTTATCATCCTTATCGTAAACACCGTCTTTATCGGTATCAGGCCATGGACAACCTTTATTTTCAACGGCACCCGGAACATCAGGACAAGCGTCGTCTTTGTCTAATACGGTGTCACCATCCCGGTCAGGACAACCTTTGAATTCTTTTGGTCCCGGAACATCCGGACAATTATCTATTTTATCAGGCGTACCGTCACCATCTTTATCAGGACAACCCATAAATTCTTTTAATCCCGGATCATCCGGACACTCGTCATCCTTATCAATGATCTTATCACCATCACGATCAGGACAACCTTTGAATTCTAACAATCCTTTATCATCCGGACAAGCGTCTTCAAGATCCGTAATTCCATCACCGTCGCGGTCAGGACAACCTTTTAACTCTTTTAATCCAGGCACATCCGGACATTTATCTTCGGTATCTTGTATATGGTCACCATCACGATCAGGACAACCCAAAAATTCCCAAACACCAGGAACAGTTTTACATTTATCTTTTTTATCAGATACATGATCTTTGTCTCGGTCTTTAGGTGCGGCGTATGGAATAGGCACTTTAAGTATCACATAAAGATCAACCCCAAAAATGTTTTTCTTACCAAACCAGTTACCCATATCATTTGTACCTATTGCCAATGGCCCTAAACGGATCATTGTTCCAACACGGAATGGTTGTTTAGCAATTGCGGCGGCTTGATTATAAGCAAGAGGTACAGCAACACCAAACCACTTGTGATCCCAACGCGGTGTTAAACTAATATTGGTCCAGTCGTGTACTTTTGCTTCTTTGTTTTTGTATTTAAAGGCTAAGTAACCCATTAGATCTATATAGAAATTCTTACCAAGGCTATAATCGGCGCTTAATACGATTGCTGTTGGCAACGCTACTTTATAAGTTCCTTTAGTAGCATTAGGTGTTGAATAACGACGAATAATGGTATCCATATCAAACACCGGATAGTTTCCGGTTTTCAATAAACGGTATTGAATAGAATCGGTATTAACCGAAAAGTTATTACTGTATTTTCCTTTAGCATATTTAATTCCGCCAATATCAAGAACCGAAGCGCTTAATTTCAATTTGTATTTGCTTTTATCGCGACGCCAGATATTTTGTTTGCCATCCATCTCATATTTATAAGAGGCATAATCAGGACGAAACTCATAGACCATTCCAAAATCAAAACCATATCCCGAAAAAGAACCAAATTTTGGATAACCGCTAAGTGTACTTAATAATGTCGGGTCATCAACCGCCGGATTTACTTTTGTGTTTGGCGCGTTTGGTCCGGGAATTTCCAGATTTTCGGAGTGCCCATAATTAACATCCGTTTTAATTACACTTAAAAACGCTGAATCGTTCTTACCTACTGAAGGACCGTTAAAATTTACCTGAAGGTCTTTAACGTTAACATAAGCCGAGGCAATACCTTGTAATATCTTTACAGTTGCGCCACCTTTAAAATAATGCTCGTTATCGTCTTTAAATACATGCGCAAAAGAGAAAGCATATTCCATCCACGACATGGCGTTTGCGCTTAGGTGTTTATTGGTAATATTTTTATTATAAAGGTCGCTAACATTGTAACCCGGTGTACGACCAATATCGGCATAAATCAAACGGGCCAAATCAGGACTAACGCCATCCACATTCACATAGGTTCTAAAACTTGAATTAAACCCAATGGCGTTCTTACCCCAAAGGTTAAGGTGTAATAAAACTCCAGGTCCAGCCACTCGTGTAGAAAAGAACAGGGATTTTTCTCTGGGATCGTCGACATTATTCAAATAGTTTTGTTGGAAATTAGGATCACTGAAAGCGCTGGAAGATTGATACGCTTGATCGCCTTTTTGATACTTCATTAAGGCCTTCCAAAAACCCAAACCGTCGTGTGTTTCAATTTTACTACGCTCCAGTCCTACATAGTTGTTTTGACCATAAAAGCTTATACCGCCTAATGTAGCGTCGAAACGCATACGGTTATCGGCAATATTTGCAGGATTAATGAAAGCCTGGGTAATTCCGCTATAGTTACTATTAATAAAGCCAAGATAATCTTGCGACTTTACATATAAACCAAGAAATAAAGTGAAAGCAAGTAGTAAATTCTTTTTCATAGAGTTACTGATTAAAGCATAAATATAATAAAAATTAAAATGTTATTATTTACCGGAGGCATAATTTGTTAAATTTGCGCACTTTATGTTAGAGAAATTAGAAGAAATAAAGAGGCGGTTTGAAGATGTGGAGCAAAAGTTAGCCGATCCGAAGGTAATTGGCGACTTACGCTTGTTCAAAAAGCTCAATATTGAATACCGCGAGTTAGAGGCCATTGTACAGATCTATCACGAATACAAAAAGGTGATGGATAATATTGAGCAGGCCAAAGAAGTTCTGGCAAATGAAAAGGACAAAGATTTTTTAGAGATGGCTAAGGCCGAACTGGAAGAAAATCGTTTAAAGGCCGAAAAAATTGAAGAGGAAGTGCGATTAATGCTCATTCCAAAAGATCCTGAGGACGCTAAGAATTGTGTGATGGAATTGCGGGCCGGTACAGGTGGCGATGAAGCCTCCATTTTTGCCGGTAATTTATTTGAAATGTATAAGCGTTATTGCGATAAAAAAGGTTTTACTGTTGAGATCGTTGACGCCAACGAAGGAACTATGGGCGGTTACAAAGAGATCGTGTTTAATGTGAAAGGACCCAACGCTTATGGTACAATGAAATTTGAAAGTGGTGTTCATCGCGTTCAGCGTGTACCCGCTACCGAACAACAGGGTCGTGTTCACACGTCGGCGGCATCTGTGGTGGTTTTACCAGAAGCGGAAGATCTTGATGTAGAATTAAAAGAATCGGATATTGAAATGCAAACAGCACGAAGCGGCGGTGCAGGAGGACAAAACGTAAATAAAGTAGAAAGTAAAGTTATATTGACCATAAACCAACAACGGCATTGTTACCTGTCAAACCGAAAGAAATCAGTTAGGCAATCGCGAAAAAGCCATGCAGATGTTGCGTTCAAAGATCTACGATATAGAATATCAAAAACGTTTGGCCGATACTACCCAAAAACGTAAAACCATGGTGAGCACCGGCGATAGAAGCGCCAAGATCAGAACCTATAACTATCCGCAAAACAGGATCACTGACCACCGTATTAATTTAACCTTATACGACCTTACCAATTTTGTGAACGGCGATATACAGGAAATGATAGACGCCTTACAATTTGCCGAGAATGCCGAGCGATTGAAAGAAGGCGGCTTAGTATAAATACGAGTTACGAAGTAGAAATTATGATTTAGGATGCAAAGAATTTTAATTGTTTGTCTCGGAAACATTTGTCGTTCTCCTTTAGCGGAAGGGATCTTATTACATTTGGTGAATGAAAAAAAATTGGATCTTCACATCGATTCGGCAGGAACCGCAAACTATCATGTGGGAGAAGCACCCGATCCAAGAACAATAAAAAACGCCAAAAAGCATAACATTAATTTAAGTTCTCTAAGGGCACGACAATTTGTGAATGAAGATTTTGATGCTTTCGATAAAATTTTCGTGATGGATAAGAGTAATTTGCAAAACGTGCTAAAGCTTGCAAAGAATGATCTTCAAAAACAAAAGGTAGATCTTTTCTTAAACATTTCGCATCCCGGCAAAAATTTAGAGGTTCCCGATCCCTGGTTCGGTGGAGAGGAAGGCTTTGAAGAAGTATTTAATTTGGTCTATCAAACGTGTTCGGATCTGGTTAACGATTACTAGATATTGGTTTCTGGTCAAAAAAAACCAGGAACAAGGAACTTCAAAAAAGAAACATTTCAATAACCGTATTTTTCTTTCCAACGCAATTTTAAAAAAGTTCTAAGCTCATTTTCCCTCGCGTTATTTCCAGGATCGTAAAACAATTTCCCTTTCAAGGCCTCCGGCAAAAATTCCAATTCAATAAAATTATTTTCATACGCGTGCGCGTACTCATAATCTTTTCCGTAATCTAAATTCTTCATCAGTTTTGTTGGAGCATTGCGTAAATGCAATGGTACGGGCAGATCGCCGCTTTGTTTTACCGCGGCGCTCGCCTCTTCTATAGCCATATAAGCGGCATTACTTTTAGCCGAACAGGCTAAATACGTAGCGGTTTGCGAAAGAACAATTCGTCCTTCGGGCATTCCAATAACGTTAACCGCCTGAAAACAATTATTAGCAATAACCAACGCCGTGGGATTAGCGTTACCAATATCTTCACTGGCCAAAATTACCATTCGCCTCGCAATAAATAACGGATCTTCACCGCCCTCTCCAACATTCGGGCCATCAATAAACCGCCGCGTTGGGATCGCTGTTGCGTATGGATTTTATGAATGCCGAAATAATATCATAATGTTGTTCACCGCTTTTATCATAAAGCGCCAAATTTTTTTGAATGAAGCTTAATACTTTTTCGTTAGTGATAATAACCGGTTCGGTTTCGCTGGCGTTCACCACCAGTTCAAAGGCGTTAGCAATTTGCGGGCATCGCCTCCGGAAATTCGGTAAAGCGCTTCGGTTTCTTTTAATTCAATTTTCTTTTTAGAAAAAATAGCATCGTGCTTTATGGCATTATCCAAAATTGAGAATAAATGATGCTCTTCTAAATGTTTTAAAACGTAAACCTGGCAACGCGATAATAAAGCGGGAATAACTTCAAAGCTCGGATTTTCGGTAGTGGCGCCTATCAACGTAATGATCACTTTTTCAACCGCGCCCAAAGCGAGTCTTGCTGCGATTTACTGAAACGGTGGATCTCATCAATAAAAAGAACAGGTTTTTCCTGACTAAAAAAATTATTCTCTTTAGCTTTATCGATCACCTCACGTATATCCTTAACCCCCGAGTTGATGGCGCTTAACGAATAAAGCGGTCTTTTTAATGTTTGCGAAATAATGTGCTTCAATGTGGTTTTCCAACCCCGGCGGTCCCCACAAAATAAGGGATGGCAGTAAGTTTTGGTTAATGGCATTGCGTAAAGCGCTCCCCTGCCCTATTATATGCTCCTGGCCTATATATTCTGATAATGTTTTAGGGCGTACCCTTTCGGCCAAAGGCTGCATTTTAAGCTTTTTTTTTAGAAATGATTACAGTAAATTTATTATATTTACAGTAAGTAAATTGTATCTATGTTAATTTTCAAAAACCGATAATCCGTTTCTTTTAACCGGTTCAGCATTTTTGTTTCTTTTAAACAATACCTGTCTTTTACCTAACGACGTTTTCTTCCTTTTTAGATGTGCATTTTTAATATTCGCATGATAGAGGTTAAATGAAGGACAAAATTCTTCCAAAGCGCTTCCTTGATCAGATCATCTTCGTAAAGCCGCAAACTTTTCAGCAATTTCATGAATGAAAAATTGAAATTGGTCAAATTAAGTACTGCATTGATAAAGACTCGGTTTATATGGATGAAAATAATGTTGAAGTTCAGTATTACGAAATTGAAGCTAGTATCAGTGATGATAAAGATAACCACTACCATTACCTGCCGTATCGAAGATTATGATATTGAAGGCGAGTTAAAACAAACCAAAGGCGACAAACCTAAAAAGTCGTTCGTGTTTAACGGTAAAGAAAATCAATGAATAAGAAAAAGAAAGAGGAAAGTAATTACTTGCATCCGTTCTCTTTCAGTTTCTCAGCAGTTTCTCGAAATTCAATTGCGCGGTTTTTTTTAAGATCGGCACAAGCCTCATCTTTTTTGTTGAGATAATTGACAAACTCTGAAAATAATAGGCCTCACCATTATCCTTATCGCCCTCTATACTCTTTATTAAAAAAGTAATGGCATTATTATCATCCTTTAATGCATAATAACACATCTTTTTCGTGAAAGGCTCTGATTTTGATTGATCAACAACGCTTCGTCGTAACTTTATGGCCTCATTATATTCTCCAAAAAACATATTTGCACAAGCCTTCTTTGCAAATAGGTGTTACTTTAATGCCAATGCTCTGTTACAATCGGCAATGGAGCCTGTATCGTTCTGTAAAAGATATTTGGTAAGAGCGCGATAATAAAAAGTGCTTTCAAACGTATTATTTAAAGCAACCGATTTATTAAGATCAATTAATACGTCGTCATAATTCTTTAAATAAAAATAACAGGCGGCTCTGAAAGTATAAGCTTTGTACTGTTTGGGTGTAAGATCAATAACGGCGTTAAAATCCGTAATAGCGTCCTTGTATTTTCCGGTGTAGAATTTACATAGTCCACGGTTATGATAGCAGTCGGCCTTTGTGGGATCGGCCTCAATGGATTTATTAAAATCCTCCAATGCCTTTGGGTATTGTCCCATATCAAAACGCGCCAAGCCGCGATTGTAATAGGCGTCGGCTTCTTTTGACTGTTAAAGATCACGCTATCAAAATCGGGAATACATTCATTATATTTCTTTGCTTCCAGTAAAATAAATCCGCGTTGAAAATAAAAATCTTTTGACGGTTTTAACTCTACCCCTTTGTTCGCGTCTTCCAAACTTCCTTTAAGATCGTTGTTGCTGTATTTTATTTTTAAATAAAAACTCCATTCAAATTGTGGATCCAATTCAACGGCTTTGTTTATAACGGGCATTGCTTCGTTGTACTTTTTTAAATAATACAAACTGGCAGCCTTGTAGGTATGGGCTTTGGCGTAGTCGCTTTTCATACTTATGGATTTGTCAAGATCTTTCAGCGCCTCTTCATATTGTGCGAGAAAAAAAGAACATAATCCACGACCATAATACGCGTCGTATTTATCGCGGCCTTTTTGAATGGAGGCCGAATAATCACTCATGGCATCCTTATAATCTTTCAAGAGGTATTTTGCGAGGGCCCTGTTATAATAAGCTGCACCATCATCGGGATGTGAGGCTAAATAGTTACTGTATTCAACCACACATTCGTTGTACTTCTTTTGCTCGTAAAGGTCGTAAGCGGTTTTAAAATGGTCTCTAACATCGGGTACTTGTGCTTTAAAGCCAAAGCAAACGCAGAGCAAAAAAAAGGCGATCGTTCTTTTCATTTAAATTTATTTAGCGTTTAAGATAGGTACAAAATAAAACCTTTTTATTAACTTTAAAAAATGGGAAGAATATTAGCGGTAGATTATGGTACAAAACGGGTAGGAATTGCCGTTACCGATAGTTTGCGCATTATTGCCACCGGGCTCACCACTATTCATAGTAAAGACGTGGTAACATTTATTGAGGATTATATAAAAAAAGAAACAGTGGATTGTGTTGTAATTGGAGAGCCAAAGACCTTAATGAATGAGGCTTCCGATAGCGCCACCCACGTGGAAGCTTTTATTAAACATTTGCAAAAAAGAATTCCCAATTTAAAAATAGAGCGCTATGATGAGCGTTTTACTTCTTCTATTGCCAAACAAAGCATGATTGATGGCGGATTAAAGAAAAAAGCTCGTCAAAATAAAGAAACCGTTGATATGATCAGCGCTACCCTTATTCTTCAAAATTATTTAGAATCTATAAAAAGATAAATTAATATTTTACATTTATGAACTTAAACGAATTGTTATGACCGGAGACTCAGAAGATAAAATACGTAAAGCTTTTGCCGCCAAAGACTGGAACGACATTAAAGCAAGCGACAGCTGGCAGATCTTTAAAATAATGAGCGAATTTGTAGAAGGATTTGAACGCATGTCGAAAATAGGTCCTTGTGTTTCTATTTTTGGAAGTGCCAGAACCAAACCCGAAAACAAGTATTATCAATTAGCCGAAGATATAGCTTATAAGCTGGTTAAAGAAGGCTATGGCGTAATTACGGGAGGCGGTCCGGGTATTATGGAAGCTGCCAACAAAGGCGCTAAGCGTGGCGGCGGCAAATCGGTAGGATTGAATATTGAATTGCCCTTTGAACAAAAACCAAACGATTTTATTGACCGCGATAAAAGCATCGATTTCAAATATTTTTTTGTGCGTAAGACGATGTTCTTAAAATATTCACAGGGATTTATTGGCATGCCGGGCGGTTACGGTACTATGGACGAATTATACGAAGCCCTCACCCTGGTACAAACCCACAAAATTGCCGAGTTTCCGGTGGTTTTAGTTGGTAAATCCTATTGGAAAGGATTGATCGATTGGATCCAAAATACCATGCTACAGGAAGAGCATAATATTAACCC
>JBGASH010000063.1:0-15368 GCA_044229775.1 Bacteroidia bacterium | reverse complement strand
AGTGGCCGCCGTCAAACCAGTAACAGTGGTGTTTGGTGATAGCGAATTTGTAATTGTACAAGCAGGCCCAGAAATTAATGACCATGTACCTACACCAGAAGTTGGAGTATTGGCAGAAATATTCGCACTGCCTGTTGCCACACAAATTGTTTGTGATAAAGGCGAAACGTTCGCCGTTGGTAGGCCAACAACAGTAATTGTAACATCTGCGGAAGAAGGGGTACAAGTTCCTTGAACAAGGGTCCATCTAAAAACACTTTGACCAACTGTTAATCCGCTAATTTGAGTAGTAGGCGAAAGTGAATTTGTTATTGAACCGGAACCTGAAAGTTTCGTCCACGAATAACTGCCTGACGTAGGCGTATTAGCTGCCATGGTTGCGGTTCCTGGTAAAACACAAACAGTTTGATTTGGACCGGCAGTAACGGGATCAGAAGCGCATGCCGCGCCGCGAGAAAAAAGATTAACAGAAAATGTTGATGGAATTGATGCAAAAAAGTTTGCAACAAAAAACAGGTATAAGAAAGTATTTAGTATTTTTTTGTTCAAAAAATCAGTTGCTTTTTGTTTGGCATATACCTTAATAGTAGCAAGATACATAATTTTAACTAAATTTTTTTAAATCATTTTAGTTTAAGTAAAAATTTTAGGTAACTATGCTTTAAACTCACATCTAAATTAATTTAGTAAATGATGAACCTCTTTAATTTTAACCAACAATTTTAACAATTTAGGCACTTTTGAGTCGATTATTTAGCCTTGCATAAAGCGTATTTTTAAGTTCGATAATTGACCGTTTTTACAAAAAAACACCGATCTGATTACTTAATTATAGATTTAAATTGTTTATTCGCACATTGAAAAATCAGATCGGGATTTAAAAAGAGAAAAATAAAATTTGAAAATTGCAATTATAACCGACGGAATTTGGCCTTATGTTATTGGCGGTATGCAAAAACATTCTTACTATTTATGTAAGTATTTCGCAAAAAACGGTATAACGGTCGATCTATACCACTTCAACGATAGCGCAGTTGAGACAGATCTTTCTGAAGTTTTTACCGAAGAGGAAAATAGATTTATCCATTCATTTGAAGTAGAATTTCCCAATACAAATAAAGGTCCTGGTCATTATTTGAAGAACTCGTATTTGTATTCAAAAGCTATTTTTGAAGTGATAAAGGATAAAGTTAAAGAATATGATTTCATTTATACCAAAGGTTTTTCGGGTTGGTATTTGATAGAGCAAAAGTATTTTGGTAAAATAAAATGTTGTGAAATCGGTGTAAAATTTCATGGATATGAAATGTTTCAAAAGGCGCCCGATTTCAAAACAAAGCTTCAGCAGCATTTATTGTTAAGAAAACCGGTTAAGGAAATTAGTCAAAAGGCAGATGTTGTTTTTTCGTACGGCGGGAAGATCACTGAGATCATTAAAGAAATAGGTGTAGAAGAAAAGAAGATCGTGGAATTACCTGCGGGTGTAGAAGAGTCAACCATTGTGAATGATATTCATTCAACTTCTTCAATTATCAAGATGGCCTATTTAGGAAGATATGAAAGAAGAAAAGGCGTTGAAGAATTAAGTCAGGCTTTAAAACTCATTGATCCCAAATTGAATTTTGAATTCCATTTTATAGGCGCCATTCCTAAACAAAAAGAAATTAAACTCCCTCATGTAAAATATCATGGCGAAGTGCGAGGGAAGAAACTTTTAAATAATTTATTACAAACCTACGATGTGTTAGTTTGTCCGAGTTGGAGCGAAGGTATGCCCAACGTTATTTTAGAGGCCATGTCTAACGGTTTGTGCGTAGTAGCAACCAATACCGGTGCTACTAATTTATTGGTTAATGAAAAAACGGGTTGGCTAATTGAAAATGCCGAAGTAAACACAATAAAGACAACCCTTGAAAGAATAATTCAAACTTCCACCGATATAATTGAAGACAAACAGCGCGCTGCACTTGATTTGATCAGAGAAAGTTTTACCTGGGAAAAATTAATTCAGGAATTAATAATAAAAATTAAGATCAATCTTTAAGATCTTTTAGCCAGGATACAGCTTCCTTAAGATTAGCAACAACCCTGTATTTTCCTTTAGGCCTTTGAACTTTTAAAAAAAAATTGGCGATCATACGGTAAGCTAAATTACCTGCAATTACTGCCGAAGCCTTAATAGGGGTGGAGTCCTCGAGCGTAATGGCATTATTCCGGGCCTCTTTGGTAACGATTACGTTATCGCCTGCGTCAAAAATGAAAAGTGATTTTTTATGATCAGCAATTTCGTTAAAGGCGTCGGCCATGCGAAGTTGGAGAGGAACATCTAATACAGTGTTGTCGTGATAGTAAACATGTATGATTCCGTCTTCTCTTAAGCTTAGGGTAGCTTCAGGAAATTTAATTTCCTTGATAGTTTTTACTGATGGATCTAAGGGCATATTACGTTTGGAGTAAACCTAAATTGTATTTTTTTGTTATAGGTGCGTGATTGGCCATTTCTATTCCCATGCTAATAACTTTTCGCGTTTCAACTGGATCAATAATAGCATCGATCCATAAACGCGAGGCTGCGTAGTAAGGGGTAGTTTGCGAATCGTATCGGTCTTTTATCTTATTATATAATTCTGCTTCTTTCTCAGGGGTTATTTCTTCGCCTTTTCCTTTTAAACTGGCCACTTCTATTTGCACCAATACCTTTGCAGCCTGTGCGCCTCCCATTACTGCAATTTGTGCCGTTGGCCAACCAACGATCAGTCGTGGATCGTACGCTTTACCACACATGGCATAATTAGCAGCGCCATAACTATTACCGATGATGATGGTAAATTTTGGGACCACCGAATTGCTCATGGCATTTACCAGTTTGGCCCCGTCTTTAATAATGCCCCCATGTTCACTTCGCGTGAGCCCACCATAAATCCGGTATCATCCTGTAGAAAAACCAATGGTATTTTCTTCACGATTACAATTCATAATGAAACGGGCGGCCTTATCGGCACTATCGCTATATATTACACCGCCAAATTGCATCTCACCTTTTTTACTTTTAACCACTTTACGTTGATTGGCAACAATACCAACCGCCCAGCCATCAACTCTCGCATAAGCGCAAATAATGCTTTGTCCGTATAATTCTTTGTATTCATCAAATTTGCTATCGTCTACCAAACGTTCAATTATATCGCGCATGTCAAATTGTTTATCGCGCGCGTCGGGCACAATGCCGTAAACTTCTTTCACGTCTTTTTTAGGCGGCAATGATTTTTTACGATCAAATCCTGCTTTGTCAAAATCGCCCACCCATCCATAATATTACGGATCCGTGTTAAACAATCGGCATCATCTTTACATTTATAATCGGTAACACCGCTCACTTCACAATGCGTACTGGCACCTCTAAAGTTTCGTTGTCAATCGTTTCTCCAATGGCGGCCTTTACTAAATAACTTCCTGCTAAAAATATAGAACCGGTTTTATCAACGATCATCGCTTCATCGCTCATAATTGGTAAATAAGCGCCACCAGCAACACAACTTCCCATTACAGCCGCTATCTGTAAAATTCCCATACTACTCATGAAGGCGTTATTTCTGAAAATGCGTCCAAAATGTTCTTTATCGGGAAAGATCTCATCCTGCATTGGTAAATATACACCGGCACTATCCACTAAATAAATAATGGGTAATTTATTTTCCATCGCGATTTCCTGCGCCCGTAAATTCTTTTTTCCGGTTATTGGAAACCAGGCACCTGCTTTTACAGTAGCATCATTCGCTACTACTATACATTGTTTACCGCTTACGTATCCAATTACAATAACAACGCCGCCACCCGGACAACCACCATGCTCAGGATACATTTCATATCCCGCAAAAGCGCCCATTTCAATTCTATCGGTATTTTTATCCAATAAAAAATCTATGCGTTCACGCGCACTCATTTTTCCTTGCTCGTGTAATTTATCAATGCGCGATTTACCGCCGCCTAAATAAATTTTTTGCAAACGCTGCTCCATTTGTGAGATAAGGAGGCGCATTTTATCATCGTTTTTATTGAAATCTATGTTCATGTACCTGAATTGAAATGTCAAATATAACATTTTGGAGGCGTATGTTTTTTTGAAAAAAAACGGGACATAAATACCCAAAAATTGCCCTAAAAACGGGTATAATTAAGGTTCATTCACTCATTCATAAGTCGATTTCACCCAGCTAAATCCATCATTCACTCAATAAACTCAAAACTTTTGTAACTGAGGACCAATTACTTAGTTATAACTGTATCGTTTTTTGAAATTTTGGCGTAACCCCAACTGGCAAAACCTATTATAAGGATGTAATGCAAACATTTGCAGCCCATATGAGTTTTAACCCCCGATACCACCATACAACAACTCAATTGCAGGAAGAGCAATTAATTATTGAGGCTGCAAAAGTAAATCCCGAACATTTTGGTCCGCTTTACGATAAATACTACAAACAAATTTTTGGGTATGTGTATCAGCGAATGGACGACAAGGATACGGCTTTCGATCTTACCGCGCAGGTCTTTTTAAAAGCGCTTACTAATATTAAACGTTACGAATTTAAAGGAGTGCCTTTTGCAAGTTGGTTGTTTCGTATTGCGCATAGTGAAGTGATGCAATTATTCCGCGATCAAAAAAATAAGCGCTGTGTAAATGCCGATGTGGGTGATATGCGTAATATTTGTGAAGAAGTGCAGGAGCCTTTTTTTGAAGAATATTTGCCGGCTTTGCAACAAGTTATTAAAACATTGCCCGAAGAAGATCTTCAACTCGTAGAATTGCGCTTTTTTGAAAAACGCGCATTTAAAGAAATTGCTGAGATATTAGATATAACCGAAAATAACGCCAAAGTAAGAATGTACCGTGTACTGGAACGATTAAAGAAGACAATTACGAATTATAAAACATAGTATGGAGCCAAAATTTACGCTGAATCGCGAAAAGATCAGTGACGAAGAAATAAACAAGCACAAAGACTTTGACAAATTAGTCAAACAGTTTAAACAGCAAAGTATACAAAAGGCCAAAAGCGACAACTTTTTTTTGAAGAACAAAAAAGTTACCTACGCTTCGGTCATAGCAGGGGTCACCGTCATTTGTACACTCACTTATTTCACCGTATTTAAAAACAAAAACTTAAACACCAACGATGATAAAACACTTACTCAGAATAATAACAATACTAACACCACCAATGCAACCAAGCCTAATTCGGCTTTCATTGCTCCGCCTTCCAAAAAATTAGATGTTCCTTATTCTACTTATAAAGTGAACGCACAGCGTGGTGGTGAACTGGCGCATACTACCAATTCAAAATTAAAAGTCCCTAAAAGCGCTTTCGTGAACCGCGAAGGAAAAGAAATTGTGGGTGAAGTGGAGATACGTTACCGCGAATTTCATAACCAGGCCGATATTATTGCCAGCGGTATTCCTATGACCTACGACAGTGCAGGTACCCGTTATACTTTTGAAAGCGCCGGTATGTTCGATATCAAAGGTTACCAAAACGGCGAACCTGTTTTTATAGCACCTAATAAAACCATTGACGTAGAGTTGGCTTCCCTTAATTCAGGAAATCAGTTCAATCAATATATTTTAGATACCATTGCAAAAAACTGGAAGTGTTTAAAGAAAGATACGCCTAAACAGGATCAAAGTACTTCGGATCAACCAATAGTTTCCAATGAAAAACATAGCGAAAAAATGGATGAAACTACTAGTCCGAAGATAAAATCCATTACTAAACGAATAGAAGTCATACCCAAACAGATTGACAGCGTAAAAACAGTTTATACAAAAAAGATCAATCTATTACCACAAGTCATCCAGCCGGCTAAACCACAAAAAGCCAATCCATCGCGTCAGCAATTTGAACTGGATGTAGATTACAAAGAATTCCCCGAGTTAGCAGCTTTTAAAAGCGCCGTATTTGAAGTAGGCGATGAGAACAAAGCCTATGCCAACGACCTCTCAAAAATTACCTGGAGCAGCGCCATTATTTCAGAAGGTCCTCAAAAAGGAAAAAACTACTTACTAACGCTTACCCTTAGGAAGCGTGTTGAAAAACTGATCGTATATCCGGCCTTAAGTGGCGCGAATTATGAGACGGCAATGAAACAATACGAAAAACGTTTTTCAGAGTACAATAATTTATTAGTTAAACGCGAGGCGGATGAAAAGAAATTAAGGGATGAAATGGAAACCAAGCAAAAAATGTATATCGAAGAGCAGAAAAAACTAAGTGCGGAGTTGTTGCGCCAACAAGTACGTATCCGTCAGGAAATGGAAAAAGTGTTGGAGGAACAATATGCCAGCGCCAGTAACAATTTAAAAGTAGTAAGAACTTTCAATATCAACAATTTTGGAATTTTTAATTCCGATCATCCGTGCGGTAGGCCTATAGGCGCAACATTAGATCCTATTTATATTAGTCATGCCGACGCCTCGGTAATGACGCCGAACAATATTTATCTTGTAGAGCATGGAAAGAATATTGTATTCAGTTTAAACTACGGTGATAAGATCACCTATGATCCCTCTAAAGATTATAGTTTGTGTATACTTGCCAATGGTGGAATTTATCTTTGTGATAAAAAAGATTTCGCTTATGTTATTTCATCAAAGCAAAACCGAATTGCTGTAAAACCTTTAGAAGGCGCCGAAACTCCTGCTGATCTGAAAAAAGCGTTGGGAATTTGACAATTAGTCAATTTGACAATGAATCTTTGTGTCCTTTGAGAGATCTTTGCGTCTTTGTGCCTTAGTGGCTAAAAAATTTCTTTATTAAACCGCTAAACTCGTCTTTAACAAACCCATTGGTACAAATAATTTCTTTCCCGTGCAACCAATTATTACCACCTTTAAAATCGGTAACGGTACCGCCAGCTTCTCTAACGATCAAAGCGCCTGCTGCTACATCCCAGCTATTTAAATTGTACTCAAAAAAAGCATCTGCTCTTCCGGCGGCAACGTAACACAGATCAGCGGCCGCTGCTCCAATGCGACGAACACCATGCGTGTTTTGCATAAAATACTTTAACGCCGCTAAGTACTGATCCAGTTTTTCAAAATTATAAATTGGAAATCCGGTAGCAATTAAGCTTTCTTTGATGGTCGCTGTTGTAGAAACTTTAATGGGATCTTCATTTAAAAAAGCACCACCACCTTTCACAGCGCTAAAACATTCGTTCTTGGCTACTTCATAAACTACGCCTAACAATACCTCGCCTTTATGTTCCAATGCAATACTTACGGCGTAACAAGGTATGCCATGAATAAAATTTGTGGTACCATCCAAAGGATCAACGACCCAATTGTAATCTTTTTTTTCTTTTTCTGAATCTTCCTCTACCACAAATCCCGCCTCCGGTAAAATTTCTTTTAGTTGTGCCACCACCATTTGTTCAGCAGTTTTATCCACATAACTAACAAGATCATTTAACCCTTTAATTTCGATCTTATCGGGTGTAAATTGTTTTCTTTCCTTGCGAATAAATTCGCCGGCATTTTTAGCCGTTTTAATTACGTGAGGCAGGATGGTATTGAGTGTGAATATTACCATAAATTATTTAATTGAGAATAATAAGCGGTCGCCCTTTATGCTTTCGTCAAACTTTCCAATACCGGCACCCGCCCCCGAAGCATCATACACCAAATGGCCATTCACAAAGGTTTTTTCTACCGAGGAATTAAATGTATAACCTTCAAATGGACTCCATCCGCATTTATAGAGCAAATTTTCTTTTTTCACCATTTGCGGTCTGTTTAAATTCACTAAAACCAGATCGGCGTAGTAACCTTCTTTAATGTAACCGCGTTTTTCAATTCTAAAAAGATCGGCTACATTATGACTGGTTACCTGAACAATTTTTTCGAGCGAGATCTTACCTTGTTTATGAAATTGCAACATGGCTTGTAAACTATGTTGAATTAACGGTCCGCCACTTGGCGCTTTTAAATAAGGTTGTTGTTTTTCCTCAATAGTATGTGGCGCGTGATCGGTGGCAACCACATCAATGGTACCGTCCAATACAGCTTCAAAAAGTTTATCGCGATCGTAAACGGTTTTTATTGCCGGATTCCATTTAATGAAATTTCCTTTTTCTTTATAATCTTCATCGCTAAACCATAAATGATGGATACAGGCCTCAGAGGTGATGCGTTTTTCTTTTAGGGGAATTTTATTAGTGAATAAACTCAATTCTTTGGCAGTAGATAAATGAAACACATGAAGCCGGGTGTTGTATTTTTTGGCTATTTCAACCGCCATGGAAGATGATCTGTAACAGGCCTCTTCGTTGCGAATGATAGGATGTAAGTAAGCAGGGATATCGTCACCATACTCTTCAATGATCTTTTTCTGTTTTTCTTTAATAATGGTATCATCCTCGGCATGAACAGAAATAACCGCGTTTACTTTCGAAAAAAATCCTTCTATGGCTTTTGTGTCATCAACCAGCATATTTCCCGTGGATGATCCCAAAAACAATTTTAAACCTGAGATCTTAGAAAAATCGGCCTTTAAAACTTCTTCGAGGTTGTTGTTGGTACCGCCTAATAAAAAACTATAATTAGCCAGCGAGCATTCGGCAGCGCGGGTATATTTTTTTTCCAGTTCAACTAAATTGGTGGCATTAGGATTGGTGTTGGGCATTTCCATATACGATGTAACACCTCCCGCCACAGCGGCTTTTGCCTCGCTATAAATATCACCTTTGTGCGTTAGACCGGGTTCGCGAAAATGTACCTGATCGTCTATTAATCCGGGTAATAAATACAAACCCTCTGCGTTGATCTCGGTGGCGCCTTTTTCTTCGATCTGTGGCTCTATTTTCGAAATTATTTTCCCTTCAATTAAAACATCAAAGTTCCCGATCTCATTTTCGTTAACTACGGTGGCGTTTTTTATTAAGAGCTTTTTCATTTCTGTTTTATCTTGTAAATATACTTAGTTTGGTTATCATTTAATGGGTTTAGACAATGCAACGTTTTATCAATGAAACTAGGCTCAATAGTAGTAACATAAGTGGTTCCAGGAAAGCGTTTTGTAAAACTGTCTAATCTGGCCTTCATGTTTTCGGCCTGATAAAATACCACGTAATTGGGTTTAATGCTATCGGGTGTTGCGTTATAATAATGCAAGGCGCTATCGGCATTAAACTGTTTGGTAATCCCTAACACTGAATGCCATTTGGTTAAATAATATAATGGTGGCATTTGAAAATCATTTTCTTTATTCCCGTCTTCGATCATCACCATTTTCAGATCAGGCATTTTACTTAAGTAATACATGGATTCAACGCGATTGCGTTTAGAGTACGAAACGGAAAAGACTAAAAGCAAAATGGTATTTATTACCACTACAAAAATCTTACAACCCTTTAATAATTTTGGATTTATTTTTTCTCTATATTTTTCGTGCAATTGAAACATGCCTATGGTACCGATAATAATTATAGTAGGAAGAATGGTAAGCACAAATCGCTCCTGTTTATTAGGAAAATACGTATGAAAAGCTAAATAAATAAAAATGGGCCAGAATAAAATGGGCAATTTTTTCCAATTAATGAGACACCCGGCAAACAATAAAAAACTAAGTGGCGGAATAAGTAATCCTAAGATCAGATCAAAATACATGTGCCACACATCAGTACCATAAACGTTGGCGTTATCAATATTATACTGCACGTAAGCTAAAAATTCGGCGAAAGGTTTCTTCCATATAAAATAATCGATCAATCCTTGCGTAGCGCCAACGGTTAAGGCAAATCCTGCTAAACAAAGCAATAAATATTTCCACGACGTTTTATTTAATAAGAGCGCAACACCGATCCCAGTAGCATAGAACAATGTTTGAAAACGAATAGAAAAAGCTACACCAATTAAAACGCCTGCCACAAAGTAACTGCGATTGTTGGGATAATTAATTAAGAAAAAAGTGGCCATCAAAAGGGGAGGCACACATACAAATTCGGCAAGGTTTCGTACACTTAAAAAAGGCATGAACCAAAACAAGGATAAAAATAGCGCCACATAAATGGCCACTTTTCTACTTGATAAACGTTCCGCGATCTTATAACCATAAGTAATGATCAACATCGACCATGCGGCGTGTAAAAAACGCACCACGTACATTTTGGCCTGAGGATCTACAAAGCCGATCAATTTTAAAAACTTGAAAATGAGAAAGTGAATACCAATGTAAAAAAAGGAATGCCCTTGCGGTACACGACTTGGATCAGTTTCCGAAGGCAGCCAGTAATTATAATCAAAACCATCTACCCAGCTTTGGGAAGATTCGATAATTAAAAAATGATCGTCGAACCAGCCAAACCCTTTCGAGAAAATAACCGACAGCAATCGAAATAAAATTCCGGCCCCCACGATCATTTGGAGCGGGGTGTATTTTATACTTAGGTGTTTCGAAAAATTACTCATTACTGCTGTGCGGTCTTATAAAAATAAAATGCGACGAACGAAAAAATAATATTGGGCGTCCAAACCGCTAAGAGCGGTGAGGCCGCACCGGTTGTTGCTACAGTGGTAAACACGTACATCAGCATAATATAGATACAACTTAAGAACATGCCAAAGGCAATTTGTAATCCAACACCACCCCGCACTTTACGCGACGAAATGGAAACAGCGATAATGGTGAGAATAAAAGTGGCAAATGGAAAAGAAGTACGGCTGTAATGTTCTACTTCAAAATACTCGATGCGGCTTGAGCCTTTTATTTTTTCCTTAGCAATGTATTTTTTAAGTTCAAAATAATCCATCACGTCTTTTTTACTCTCATAGCGCCACATATCGGCCGGCGTGAAATCAATTTTAATATCTTTTGAAACGGCAAAAGTATGTTTCTCTGAAAATACCGGCTTTTGGTTTTTTAAGGTATCCAAACGGTCTTGCTCTATGATCTCGCGTTCAAACACGTCGTTCAAATTCCACTGCTTATTAAGGCTGTCCCAACGCATGGTTTCGGCTTTTAAGATACTTACCAAGCGATTTTTGGCGTATTTCTCAATGGAGATCTGATAGGCCAGATTTATTTTGTTATCATAGCTTTTTAAATATAGAATGGTGTTGGGCGCAATTATTTTATGGATATTCTCGTCGGAGGTATTGTAACCGTTATTGATCCATTTATCTTCAAAACCTATTTTTACTTTTTGTGCTTTGGGAATGATAAAATGGTTTAGCATCAAAGACGTAAACCCAATAATGAAGGCACCCATCATGTAAGGCCGTAAAATTCGGTTAAACCCCGCGCCGCTGCTTAAAATTGCAACAAACTCGCTGCGATGCGCCATTTTTGACGTAAAAAATATAATGGAAATAAAAACAAACAGCGGACTGAACATATTAGCGTAAACGGGCACAAACATACAGTAGTAATCAACTATGATCTCTTTTAAAGGAATATGTTCGGTTAAGAACGTTTGAATTTTTTCTTTAACGTCAAATACAATAAAAATGGCCAGAATAAGTGATATCGAGAACACAAATGTTCCCAGAAACTTTTTTAAAATATATTTGTCGATGATGGTTAGCAATTTATAAACGTTGATTAAGTTGAACTACCATTTTATTTTTCCATTCTAAAAAAGTGCCATCCATTATTTTTTGACGGGCTTCTTTAACCAGCCACATATAAAAAGAAAGATTATGTAAAGTGGCGATCTGTAAAGCCAGCATTTCGCCGCAAACTAATAAATGCCGTAAGTAGGCTTTGGTATAATCGGTATCGGCAAAACAATAAGCGTTTTCGTCGATCACGGAAAAATCATTTTTCCATTTTTCGTTTTTAATATTGATGGTACCGTTTTTGGTGAACAACAATCCGTGCCTGGCGTTTCGGGTGGGCATTACACAATCAAACATATCTATACCCAAAGCAATACATTCTAAAATATTTGCCGGTGTGCCAACTCCCATCAGATAGCGCGGCTTGTCTTTTGGTAAAATATTACAAACAACATCGGTCATAGCATACATATCTTCGGCAGGTTCGCCAACGCTTAAACCGCCAATAGCGTTTCCAAAACAATTTTTAGATGCAATGTATTCGGCACTTTGTATCCGGAGATCTTTGTAAACACTTCCCTGAACAATAGGAAACAAAACCTGCTCATAACCATATTTGGGTTCAGTTTTTGAGAAACGGTCAATACAACGGTCTAACCACCTATGTGTTAATCCCAACGAATTTTTGGCGTAATTAAGTTCACAAGGGTAGGGTGTACATTCGTCAAATGCCATAATAATATCGGCCCCAATGGTACGTTGTGTATCCATCACGTTTTCGGGCGAAAAAAAATGACTGCTCCCATCAATATGCGAGGTGAATGTAGCGCCTTCCTCGGTTAATTTGCGTTTATGAGCCAACGAAAATATTTGATATCCGCCGCTATCAGTGAGCATGGGTTTATCCCAGCCGTTAAATTTATGAAGACCGCCGGCTTGTTCAATAACTTCTAACCCCGGCCGCAAATACAAATGATAAGTGTTTCCTAAAATGATCTGTGCTTTCACATCGTTCTTCAATTCGCGTTGATGAACAGTTTTTACTGTTGCGGCAGTACCCACTGGCATAAAAATGGGGGTTTCGATGACACCGTGATCGGTTTCAATAATTCCGGTGCGGGCTTTGCTTTGTTTGTCGGTATTTTGAAGGGTAAATCTCAATTCAATACAAATTTAAGATATACTTGAGATTTACTGTGTTTGTAAGGCTTTTTTTAGAATAATTTAATAACATCGAACAGATTATCTACACAATGATCTGCAAGAGTGAACTTTTGAATACCTCCCAATTGCGCATCGGGTATGGCAATTACTTTCATTTGGGCTGCCTTAGCCGCTAAAACGCCGTTTAAAGAATCCTCAATAACAATACAATTTTTTGTAAGCACTTTTAATTCTTCCTAACTTTTTATAAAAACTTCGGGGTGCGGTTTACCAAATTGTAAAAACTCGGCCGAAACAATTGAAGAAAAAAACGGACGGATCTCTAATTTATCCAGAACCGTTTCAATTAAAATGTTGCTGGAGGATGTGGCAAGCCCCATTGGTATCCGGTTGTTTTTAAAGAACTCTAGCGATTCCAGGGCGCCTGTCATGGGTTGCCCTTCGTTTTGAATAAGTTCTATTAAATGATTAATAACGTTTGAGTTTAAGTCGTCCTGAGTGCAAGCGGTAATGGTGTGGTGTGCAAACCAGTGTTCAACCACTTCCTTAAAACGCATGCCAGTTGTTTTGCGACAATCGTCATCCGTAAAATCTATTCCAATGTCTTTGAAACCGGCTATCATGGCTCTTCTCCAAAGGGGTTCCGAATCAATTAGTACCCCATCCATATCATAAATAACCGCTTTTACGCCTTCCATAGATTGTTAATTTCTTTGTTTAATAAATACAAAGATATTGTAATTTGGCATAGGGCACACCAATAACTTTGTTGAGATGCTCGTTCCCGAATTTAAACATATTGGCATTGAGGAATTGCTTTGCATTTCCGGTGGCATTGTGTTGATCGTTTTAATAACACACTACTTTTTGGCGTATTGGCCGGCCGCGGCATTAAAAAAAGTTTCGCCGGTTCAAAATACGGTTTCCGAACCTGTGTCAGTAATTATTTGCGCGAAGAATGAAGATGAGAATCTAACCGAGTTTTTACCAAAGATCTTATCGCAAGATTATCCGGAATTTGAAGTAATTGTGGTAAACGACTGTTCCTGGGATAACACCGAAAATGTTATTGACGAATTTGCTAAGATCTTCCCTAATCTCAAAAAAATAACCATAAAGGAAGACGCTTATTACAAACACGGAAAGAAATTCGCTGTAATGGTTGGGATAAAGGGTGCCAAATATGAAAATCTGGTTTTAACGGATGCGGATTGTTATCCTGCTTCCAATCAATGGTTAAAGGAAATGGCTTTGGGTTTTACCAATGAAAAAGAAATTGTTCTGGGGTATGGCGCATACACCAAAACCTCAGGTTTTTTAAATAAATTGATCCGCTTCGATACGTTCTCTATAGCTTTACAATATTTAAGTGCCGCTCTAAAAGGAGGCGCTTATATGGGTGTTGGAAGAAATTTAGCGTACAAAAAATCATTGTTCTTTAAATTAAAAGGTTTTTCAACGCATTATCAGATCAATTCGGGCGACGACGATCTTTTTGTAGACGAAGCCGCTACAAAAACCAACACCAATGTTTGTATCAGTCACAATTCCATTACTTATTCTAAAGCAAAAACATCGTTTAAAGAATTGACCCGTCAAAAGCGCCGTCATCTCACTACAGCTCCGCATTATACCGGCGCTTCTAAATTTAAAATAGGCTTCGATTTTTTTAACAAGTACTTATTTTACACCGTTTTGGTCGCTCTATTATGCTTTAAAACCACCCTTTTACCCGCTCTTGGTCTATTTTTGTTGAAAATCATATTTCAAGTGATTATCTTTAAAAAAGCGGCGAAAAAATTCAACGAAAACGATTTATGGTTACCGGCATTCATTTATGAATTTGTGTTGCTATTTGTTTACCCGGTATTTCATTTATCAAAATTATTTTTCAGACCTAACAAATGGACGAACTAGGAAATAACGATAAGCTAACCACCAAAGCCGTGTACGATTTTAAACTCGTGCAAAAAGCTTTGAATAACGGCGATCAGAAAGCCTATGCCGAACTTTTACAAAGGTATCGAGAATCGGTTTATTTTATGATGTTGAAAATGGTAGGAAATAAAGACGATGCTGAGGATCTTACCATCGAAGCTTTTGGCAGAGCCTTTAAACGCCTTCATCAGTACACGTCTAATTTCGCGTTCAGTACATGGTTATTTAAAATTGCCAGTAACAATGCTATTGATTTTTTAAGAAAGAAAAAACAGGGCGATACCTTATCCCTCGATAGTAAATACAAGAACGAAGAGGGGGAAGAGATGTCACAAAACATTAAGTCAGGTGTTTTAGATCCAGAGGAAAATTTCATTAAGAAGCAAAAAATGGAAATGCTTCACGATGTAGTGGACAAATTAAAACCAAAATACAAAGAGCTGGTAGAGATGTTCTACTACCAGGAAATGAGTCACGAAGAAATTTCACAAAAATTGAATCTCCCCATCGGAACCATAAAAGCGCAATTATTCAGAGCAAGAGAATTTTTGTACAATGTGCTCAAGAATTCGCAAAGTAATATGTGAAAGCATTTTACGATATACGATCTACGACGTACGATTTGGTATCTGTGATTAATTAGTAATTTTATGTTTGTAATGGAAATCCTTTTAAAATACTTTCCTGATTTAAATTCTGAACAAAAAAACCA
>JBGASH010000062.1:12678-14862 GCA_044229775.1 Bacteroidia bacterium | reverse complement strand
CCCCTTCGGCAGTAACCAGGTTTTTAACCGCGTGAAAAGAAAATACCGATACATCACAAAGTGCCCCCGTCTTCTTACCGTTATATGAAGCACCGAACGAATGCGCTGCATCAGATAACACCATTATCCGGCCCAGTTTTTTTTGAATGTCGTTCTTAGGCTTAAAGATCGATTTATGATTAGAGGCTAATTGATTTATCTCATTATAATCGCACGGAAATCCGGCAAAGTCAACCGGCATAATTACCTTAGTGTTAGGTGTTATGGCCTTTTCAATGGCAGTTACACTTATATTAAAATCACTGGCATTAGTATCCACAAAAACGGGCGTGGCGCCACAGTGAATGATCACGTTTGCGGTAGCTGAATAGGTATAAGCAGGTAAAATAACTTCATCTCCTTTTTCAACGCCAAACCACCGGAGCATAATCTCTAATCCAGCGGTAGCCGAATTAAGGCATAACGTAGACCGGTTACCGCAATACGCTGTGATCTTTTTTTCAAATGATTTGGTACGCGGACCTGTGGTGATCCATCCAGACTTTAAAGCGGCAACCACTTCATTACATATCTTATCATCAATACGGGGAGGCGAAAAGGGAATCATTGGCATAATTTGAGATACAAAGAAACGAAAAAAAGGGGAAGTTTATCGTTCGAAGTTTCTTGTTTCTGGTGTTTCAAACAAGGAACAAGGACGCTAATACGCTCAACTTTATTAACAATACTCTTTTAATTACACTTCACTTAGTTAACAATTGTGTGTTGACACATAATACTATGGCTCTCAATTTCGCGGTAATACTATGTATACTTTTAACGCAAAGTAATTTAACAATCCCGATAGTTATCGGGGACGCAAAAAAATAATTTTAAAGTAATGAACGCAACAAACCTAAAATCAGAATTGCAGCACGTCCTGGATGGCGATGTGGCTTTACGCAAAGAATTTATTGAGCTAAAACGCTCTTTAAGTGATTACCGCAATCAATTGATTGAACGCGACGAAGACTGCAAACGCCTTCAAGTAACCATTGATGTATTAAATACAAAGATGGTGGTTATGGAACGTGATAACTTAAATTACAAGAACGAATTGACCTCGTTCAAAGAATTGCGTTCAACCATTAAAGAACAATTACAGGCTAAGCAGGACGAGATCCTTGGATACTTAGCCGAGATCGAAAGCTTAAACGGTCGCCTAAACAGTATTGCCAACGAATACGAAGGCAAAATAAGTGATCTTAAAAACGCTTCGGCTGATGAGATCGCTGCTGTAAGAACTGAATTAGGTAAACATATTGAAGAGCTACGTTCAAATACACACTATCGCGAAATGGGTGTGCGTGAAGAATATGAACAAAAGATCAATGCCTTAACCGTTGCCATGTCGGAAAAAGAGGCTGACCTTACCGCGCAGCGCGAATCGGAGGTTATAGCTTTAACAGATACATATACTAATACATTAACTGAATTAAAAAATAATTACGAGACTAAACTAAATGAACTTAGTGTTTCGGCTTCTACAGAGATCGAATCATTAAAGAATGAATACGAAGCTAAGATAAAGTCGATCGAAGATTCTTTCTTCAGACAGCAATCCGAAAGCAAGCAAAATTATGAAGACCGCATATCTGTTCTGGAAAACGAAGTAGAGTCGCAAAAAGCCTCTTTCGAACAAACGTTGAATTCAACTGTTCAGGAACTGACCAATACATATAATAGTAAAGAGTTGAGTTTATTCGCTGAGTATGAAACACAGGTGAACAGTTTAAAGGCAAATGCCGATTCAGCTACCGAAGCTTTAAAGGCCGAATACGAAGAACGTTTATCTAATACTTTAATACACGCTAATGCTCAGAACACTAAATTGACTGATGATCTGAACAAATTTGTGATTGAAAACGAGCATTTCAAAGAAAAAATTCGCGAATTAGTACTTCATATAGATGAGCAAACCACAAAGATCGCCGATCTAACAAAAGAAGTAGAAGCTAAAAACGAAGAACTTAACGTTCAAAACGAAAAATACAATACATTATCTACTGAATTCGAAACCTATAAGAACACCGCTTTGCAATCGGAAGGCGAAAAAGTTCAGGGTTTAAATGATGAGATTGGTAAGTTATCCTTTACTATCAGTGAACTTAAATCGGAATTAGATCTAAAGAACAATGCTATTGC
>JBGASH010000062.1:0-12615 GCA_044229775.1 Bacteroidia bacterium | reverse complement strand
CAGCTAATGCCTCTAGTCAGGCTACTTTAGGTTACACAAAATCGGAAGTAGAACGTTTGACAGCTGAATTGGAAAAGGCTTTAGCAGAAATTTCTGAAAAAGACAGCGCTTTCGAAACATTTAAATCGGAATTAGAAACCGTTACCAAACAACAATTAGAGTCGAAAGACATAGAATTCCAGAAACTACTGACCGAAAATACCAGTTTAATCGATGAAATTGACTTGGCTCAGGATAAAATTGAAGCGCACGAAGAACAATTGGCATTATTAAAAGCAGAGTTAGAAGAGGGAAGTTCTAATATTGAAGGTCGTGTAAGTGAATTAAAAGAAACCTTAAATACTAAAAATTACGAGATCACTAACTTAACTGCCGATAAAGCAGCGCTTGAAACACAGGTGGAACAATTAAAAAACGAACTCGCTAACTGGGAATCTAGTCCAAACAAGAACGAAGAACAAGAAGAGTTTGTTAACCGTTTAACCAAGCAGATCGAGTCACTTACCGAAGAGCGTTTAGGTTTGTTGAACGAAAAAGAAGAAATGGCAAACCAGCTGTTAAAGATGAATGAAGTGGTTAACAGTATATCGCAAGGTATTGATGCTCAAAATATTGACGTTACTGATTTGAATAATCACAGGAAGAACATTATATTAGCACAGTCTTCGGGCGGAACAACAAACGAAAAAACCGTTATGAAGAAACAAATTAACGAATTAGTGCGTGAAATTGACAAGTGCATTGCGTTGTTGAGTGCTTAATTTTAACGCCCTTTTAGTTTTCAATGAGCGAGGTTAGTATAAAAGTAGAAATAGCAGGTGGATTATATCCCCTTAAAGTAAAAGCCGAACACGAAGAAAGCGTTAAAAGGGTTGTTAGCTTAATAAATACTAAAATTGCAGAGTTTGAAAAAACGTATGCAGTTAAAGATAAAAAGGATGTTATGGCCATGGTAATGCTGCATTTAGTAGCAGAGTTTTACCAGAGAGCCGAAGATTCAGAGAAAGAATTAAGCCATCTTAAGATTTTATTTATTGACGTGGAGATGATGTTACAGCAACATTTGCAAAACGTTAAGAACATAGAAGAGTAGTACAAAGTAAAAAGCATTTCACGCACAAATTTTAAAAGCATTATTGCTATTAAGGTTTGTGCGTTTTTTATTTATTAAAACTTGAAATAATGAGGTTAGATCTAAATATCATCGAGATAGGCATTATTGCCGGAGGGGTTATTTTAGGGTTAATTGTTGGTTTTATCATGGCCAACTCGAGGTTAAACCGAAGTGCCCGTAAAGAAAAAGAGAACGCTATCAAAGAAGCCGAGGTAAAAGCCGAAGCGGTTAAACAGGAAAAGATCCTTCAAGCCAAAGAGAAATTCCTTCAGTTAAAGGCCGAACATGATAAATCTGTTCAGGAAAAGAATCAGCACATCTCTCAAACCGAAAACCGGTTAAAACAAAAGGATAATGACCTTTCGAGAAAGATAGAAGAGAACAACCGCCGCGAAAAAGAATTAGAAAATCAAAAACAACAATTAGCCCAGCAAATTGATATCTATAAACAACGCAACGATGATGTGGAAAAGCACCATCGCCGTCAGGTTGAAATGCTTGAAAAGATCTCGGGTATGAAAGCAGATGACGCAAAAGCCCAATTAGTGGAAAGCGTTAAAGGCGAAGCCAAAACTCAGGCAATGGCTTACATTAAAGATATTATGGACGAAGCGAAACTTACCGCTAATAAAGAAGCCAAGAAGATCGTTATTCAGTCTATTCAAAGAGTGGCTACCGAAACAGCCATTGAGAACTCGGTTTCTGTTTTCCATATTGAAGGTGATGAGATGAAAGGCCGTATCATTGGTCGAGAAGGACGAAACATACGCGCATTAGAAGCCGCCACCGGTGTTGAGATCATTGTGGATGATACACCTGATGCCATAACACTATCGTGTTTTGATTCTATTCGTCGCGAAATTGCGCGTTTGGCCTTGCACCAATTAGTTGGTGATGGCCGTATTCACCCAGCCCGCATTGAAGAAGTAGTTGAGAAAACCAAAAAAATGATCGATGAGGAAATTGTGGAAATTGGCAAGCGTACCTGCATCGATCTTGGTATTCATGGATTACATCCAGAACTAATTCGTATGGTAGGAAGAATGAAATACCGTTCTTCTTACGGACAAAATCTTTTACAACACTCGCGCGAAGTAGCAAACTTGTGCGCTATTATGGCCAGCGAAATGGGACTTAACCCGCAAGTAGCGAAACGTGCCGGATTGTTGCACGATATTGGTAAAGTACCCGATGAAGCACCTGAATTACCTCACGCTATTTTAGGAATGAAGCTGGCCGAAAAATTCAAAGAAAAGCCGGAAGTATGCAATGCTATTGGTGCTCACCACGACGAAATTGAAATGACCACCTTATACGCTCCTATCATTCAGGTTTGTGACGCTATTAGTGGTGCTAGACCTGGTGCCCGTCGCGAAATTGCCGAGCAGTACATGAAGCGTTTAAAAGATCTTGAAGCTTTGGCTTTATCGTACGAAGGGGTTGAAAAAACCTACGCTATTCAGGCAGGAAGAGAATTACGTGTAATTGTTACCAGTGAAAAAGTAAGCGATGCAAAAGCCGAAGAACTGGCGTTCAATATTTCGCAGAAGATCCAAACAGAAATGACGTATCCCGGACAGGTTAAAGTAACCGTGATCCGCGAAACAAGATCTACTGCTTACGCGAAATAACATTACTGTTAGGTCAAGCGCAGTCGAGATCCATGGGCCTGCTCCCTGCATCTCGACTGCCCTCGATGTAACAAACTCAATTAAAGGATGTCAGCACCAACTCAAAAAATAATCATTGAAGCCGGCAAAGCCAACTCGCGTTATTGGAAAGATGTTTTGGCACTTCCGTGGATTATTTTCATTGCTGGCCTGGCGCGATATTTTAGTTCGTTACAAACAAACCGTTCTAGGAATTGCCTGGGCGCTTGTAAGACCTTTATTAACTATTCTAGCCTTTGTTTTTGTAAGGTGGATGATCGGCGCGCCGGGACAAGAAGGCGGTATTCCTACCCTTTGGTGATAGCGGCAGGAATGCTGGCTTGGTCGTTCTTTTCAACGGCTGTTGGCGAGATCTCCAATTCGCTTGTGAGCAATTCCAATTTAATAAGCAAAGTTTATTTTCCGCGCATCATCATTCCATTAAGTGTAACGGTAGTTTGCTTTATTGATTTTTTGGTGTCGCTCATTATCATTATTGGCATGATGTTCTTTTACCATTTTGTTCCTGGCTGGCAGATCGTTTACTTACCGCTGTTTTTTATTCTTGCCGTTCTTTGCGCAATGGGAATAGGTTTGTTTTTTGCAGCCTTTAGTGTAAAGTACCGCGACTTCCGCTTTATAGTACCCTTTATTATTCAATTTGGCATGTATGCGTCGCCGGTAATTTTCAGTACATCCGAATTTCTGGGAAAAGCCATCATTCCCGGTTGGATAAAAACCATCTACGCGTTTAATCCTATGGTTGGGGTTATTGATGGCTTCCGCTGGTGTTTTTTTGGAGGCAATTTCAGCTTCGATCTTTTTAATTTCTCCGTTTCCATCGCGGTGTGTTTGTTCTTTCTGATCGTAGGCATTTATAGCTTCCGTAAACTTGAAAATGAATTTGCCGATGTTATATAATACAAAATCAACTATGGGGAAAGGTCTTCTTTCTTCTTACTCCTCATACTTAATTCTTATACTCCTTACCTCCTGCTCTTATACTGAAGTAAGCAAATCTCTTCCTGCTATTAATACTGTAAAGTCTGGCGAAAAATTTTTTATTAACCTCCCCGAAAACCATGCTGAGAGTTTTATGTGGAAGTTAAATGACGATTATGATAAAAATCTGGTTGAACACATAAACGCTGTATGGCACGGAAATGAAAAAGGCGTTGACTATCACTTTAAAGCCAAACAAAAGGGTTTAGATACCCTGAATTTTACCCGGTATAAATATAATGAGGTCTCAAAATTTACTTCCTACATTATTAAAGTAGAGTAAGCCCTCCCCTATTTAACTTTTGTAAATTTTCTTATCTTTAACCTGATATTGCAGTTTGAAAAAACCGGAACAAATATTATTAGAGATCAACCAGAAAATTGATGCCATGCCCGATAAAAAGGAGCAAGTAAGAGCCATCATCGATTTTATTATGCTTTATGGTGATACTTATGGCGATAAGATCCTCCCTATAATCAATAAAGGCATCAATATTTCTAAGTCAATTGGCTTTGAGGCCGGTGAAACTTTCTGTTATTATAATTTGGTGTTCTGGCAGGGAGCTACGCAAGGCAATGTTAATTCCATTTACGGCGCTTCAATGGATCAGCTTTCTTCGATGGTTGAAAAACTGAAATCCGACGAAGACCTATACGCCCTTGGACTAAATCTTTTCGCGTTTTTTCATTGGTTCAGGGGTGAGTATGAAAAAGCTTTTAATATCATTTTAGACGCCATTAAACTATTTGACAACAAGCAAAACACCGGCCTTGCATGGAATTTATTCGCTTGCGGGGTGTTTTATTTCGATACAAAAGATACCGAGAACTCCATTCGTTATTACCAACGGGCGTTAGATGTATTTACCCTTAACAATTACGAATATGGTATGGCCCGCGCCTCAAATGGACTCGCCTCCAACGCCATTACACAGGATAAAGCGGATGTTGCCCTTGGCTTATTGGAGTATTCTTCGGGTATTTATAGGAAGTTTGGTCATCATTCAGGTTTAAGCCGGGTTCTTAATGATCTGGGATTATTAGAGAAAAACCATAAACAATACGATAAGGCGGTTTCTTATTTCAACGAGTGTATTGCTCTAAGAAAAGAGATCGATCACACGCAAGGCCTTATTACCACTTATACCGAACTTGGCGAAACCTACTTGTTCATGCAAAAATATGACGAGGCTTTTGACCAACTACATAAAGGCCTCGAATTATCTTTAGCCTCAAAAACGTTACAAAAACAAATGCGCATTTATAAACTTTTGTACGACACTTATAAAATCATTGGTAACACTGAATTGGCCTTACGGAATTTTGAAATGTTCTTTGAAGTAAAAACAAAATTATTAAGTGATGAGGCTGCCAACAATATCAAAAAGATCCAAACCCGACACGAAAAAGAAAAATCTGAAAGAGAAGCCGAAATCGAACGAATAAAAAATATTGAACTGAACAAGGCCAACAAGATCATTGAACAAAAAAATAAAGATATAACCGATAGTATCAATTATGCCCGCCGTATTCAACGTTCTTTAATGCCTACCGAAAAATTCTTTGAAAGGGTTTTAAATCAGGCTGCCAATAATATTTCTGAATGATCCAATGAATATTTTCATTGCCAATATAAACGGTAATACAGCCGAACTTACTCCCGAAGAATCATGGCACTGCGCTAAAGTACTTCGTATTAAAGAAGGCGAAAAGATAAATTTAATTGATGGTCACGGGCATTTTTACGGCGCACAATTAACAACGGTGAACGAAAAAAAATGCCTTGCCGCCATAACTTCAGGTCCCGAAGTTCAAAAACCTAAAAATTACCGCTTGCATGTTGCCGTTGCCCCAACCAAAAATATTGACCGCATTGAATGGTTCATTGAAAAAGCGGTGGAAATTGGCATTGATGAGATCTCCTTTATACGTTGCAAAAATTCTGAACGAACCGTTATCAAAACAGAACGCGTTCAGAAGATCGTTGAAAGCGCCGTTAAACAAAGCCTTCAGGCACAAATTCCAAAAGTACACGAACTTTGCGACCTCTAAAAGATCTTCTCGGCTCCTTCAGATCTAAAGCTTATTGCCCATTGTGCTACTAAAGAAAAAAAACGCCTTACCAGTTTTGATATTAAACATAAAAATACACTAGTACTTATTGGGCCGGAAGGCGATTTTACCGGCGACGAAATAGCTTTAAGCGCTAAAAATAATTTTATTCCAATAAGTTTAGGAGATAACCGTTTGCGTACCGAAACGGCAGGACTTTACATTTGTAATGCATTTAGCCTATTGGGTAATTAATTTCAGTACAAATTCTAATTGTTGTTCGCGGGTTAAATTGGTATTATCTAAAACCACCGCGTCTTCTGCTTTTAAAAGTGGGTTTTCGATCCGATTGGTATCTTCATTATCCCGTTTCAAAAGGTTTTGTTTTACTTCTTCAAAAGTTGGGTGCTGTCCTTTGCTTATCAGTTCATCCAATCTTCTTTGTGCCCGAACATCCGGATCGGCTGTCACAAATAATTTTAGCTCTGCATCAGGAAAAACATTGGTACCAATATCCCTTCCATCTAAAATAACCGCTTTATTCTTCCCCATTTCACGTTGTAGGGCAACCATTTTTTCGCGCACCGCTTTAACCGAACTTATTTTACTCACATTATCCGAAACATAAATGGTACGAATGTCGTGCTCAACGTTCTTTCCATTTAAAAAAGTATCGGATGACCTCGTGCTTTCATTGAATTTAAACTCCACTTTTATTTCAGGCAAAGAAGCGATCAGTTTTTGTTCCTGTATCACTCCTTTATCCATTAGGCCATTTTGCAACGCAAACAAAGTTACCGCGCGGTACATGGCGCCGGTGTCAATGTAGTTGTAATTTAATTTTTGAGCTAAGGCCTTGGCCAGCGTGCTTTTACCGCAACCCGAATATCCATCTATGGCTATAGTGATCTTTGACACAAAGTAAATGTAATATTTTTAATCCTTTTGAGCAATCCTGAAAACGATTGTCATTACTTCGAAATAAGTATGTGGCGAACATCCATTTCATCACCCCGGCGTTCAAGAACCATTAAAATATGAAAGCCGTACTGGGTTTCAAAAATATCTGAAACAGTGTTTTCTTTTATGCTGTAAGCTACCGCTTCAAATTCCGGAACAAACATCCCTTTCTTAACCTTGAGATATGTGCCGCCTTTTGAGGCCGAACCTGGATCCTGAGAATACATTTTAGCGGCAGCGGTAAAATCCATTTTACCTGAAACAATATCCTTTCTGATGATCTCGATCTTTTCTTTCGCCGTGCCTTTTACTTCAGTAACCACTTTAACTGAATCATGATCATCCTGAGCGTTAACATGACTGGCCAACAAACTGATCAGTACTACAAGGATCTTCTTCATGTTGCCTGGCTTTGTAATCTATTCATAATGACATGTAAAATATCATTTAATAAAGGTAAGGTATCAGGAGAGTTTTTTATTTTATCGGAGATGATCGTTTTTCCTTTTTCCAGATCTTCTCTGAAAATTTCACCTTCCATGTTTTCTATTACAGTATAAGCTTCCATCGCTACCCGGTAATTATCGTGAATAGCTAGATCAACAAAAAACAGAAAATGGTTGTAAAAATCCAATCCGCATTCCCAACAAGCTGCAATAAGGACTGCTTTTTTATCAGGATTTTCAACCGTTGAAATAGATTCTATTAAAACATTTTGAGCGTTTTGCGCTTTTATTAATTGTAAGATCTCTTCTTTTTCTTCAGGCGTATGTTCCTTATCAATTAAAGAAATAACCAATTCGGAAGTGGCATTTTCTTTTTTAGTATGCCCGTCAACATGAACAATAAGCGTATTATAATTTTTTGAATCGAAAAAACGCTTTGGGTCAAGATTAATTAAACCGTCTTCCAATTTATTTTCAGATTCGTCGCTCATTATAATAATTGTTTAATGATATCCTGAACACTTATTCCTTCCGCCTCTGCTTTATAATTTAAAACAATACGATGGCGCAAAATAGGAGTGGCAATGGCTTTTACATCTTCAATATCCGGACTAAATTTTCCATTGATAAGCGCGTGGCATTTTGCCCCTAGTACCAGATATTGTGAGGCACGCGGACCAGCACCCCATGCCAAATATTTTTTACTTACCTCCGAAGAGTATTCGCTGTTCAATCGCGTTTTGTTCACCAGCTTCACCGCGTATTCAATAACATTATCCGCCACCGGCACTTTGCGAACTAATTCCTGAAAAAATAAAATTTCCTCTGCACTTAATATCTTAGATAATTTTGCCGTACTGGTGGTGGTAGTTTGTTTTACCACTTGCAATTCTTCGGTGAATTTTGGATAGTCTAACCAAACATTAAACATAAAACGGTCCAATTGCGCTTCAGGTAAAGGATAAGTTCCCTCCTGTTCAATGGGGTTTTGCGTGGCCAATACAAAAAAGGGACTATCCAATTCGTATTTTCTTCCCGCGGCTGTCACTTGTCGTTCCTGCATAGCCTCCAAAAGTGCTGCTTGTGTTTTAGGCGGTGTACGGTTGATCTCATCGGCCAAAATTATATTGGCGAACAAAGGACCTTTCACAAATTTAAAATTGCGGCTCTCATCTAATATTTCACTTCCAATAATATCACTTGGCATTAGATCGGGAGTGAACTGAATACGATTAAACGACAAACCCAACACTTCGGCAATGGTACTTACCAGTAAGGTTTTTGCAAGTCCGGGAACACCCACTAACAAACAGTGTCCTTTACAAAAGATAGAGATCAAAACGTCTTTAACGGTGTCGTGCTGACCAACAATTACTTTTCCTATTTCAGAATTAAGTTCTTTGTATTTTTTTACAAAGGCTTCAACGGCTTCGGTATCGGATTTATATTGCATAATTTTTTAATTGGAAATAGACCAGCGGTTCTCAAATTTACAAAGGTACTCCGGTTCTATTTTAATATAAGTTGATTTCGATTTTTTTTCGATCCAATCTTTAATATTCTTTTTTTGCTTTTCATAACTTGCCATTTGCAGTAACTTGTTATAATCATCTTTTAAGTTAGCCTTATGCGGTTCGGTCCGTGAGCGTATAGTAAGAATACGGTAAGCGGGTTTTTGATCGTTGGTCTGAAAATTCATAGGGGTTGTAACATCTCCTACTTCCAGTTTTCCCAGCATAAAAACAAGATTTGGATCTAAATGGCTGATATCTTCATCTTCCCACTTGGTAGCGGCGGTATTAGGATTTACCATTAAACCCCCGTTTTGTTTAGTTTCTTTATCATCGCTGAATTTGCGCGCCGCTTCCTCAAAGGTTATTTTATTCTCAATGATCAGTTTTTGAATACTATCCAATTCGTATTTACATTTTACCAGATCAAGCGAGGTCATCTTTGGCATCAATAAAATATGGCGAATATCAACTGTCTCTCCTTTTCGCTCTATCAATTCAATAAAGTGATAACCGTATGTTGTTTCAAATACTTCAGACACTTCGCCTCTTTTTAAACGAAATGCCACCGATTCAAATTCAGGAACCATCATCCCGCGCATCACCCCATCAATTCGTCCGCCATTCTTTGCCGATCCCGGATCTTCGCTATACAAGGCCGCAAGCACACTCATGCTCTCCCCTTTTAAAACACGCTGACGATACGTTTCCAACAAAGCGCGTGTTTCTTTTTTAGCCGCTTCACTTACCGGCGGCTTTTTTACTATTTGACCAATTTCCACTTCCGAATTAATTAATGGCAAACTATCAGTTGGGATAGAATTAAAGAATATCCTTACTTCCGAAGGGGTAAGTTTGGTATCGCCTGAAACTTTTTGTTGCATTTTTTGCGCCACCAATTGATCGTGTACATCTGGCCTGATCTCATCCTTGAATACGTTAGTTCTTTTGCCGTAAAACGCTTCAAATTTATCTTCTCCGCCAATCATGTTAATGTAATAGGCTAAACGGCGATTAACCTCAGCGTCAACTTCAGCGTCTGAAACAACCACGCTATCTCTGTCTGCTTGTGCTAATAATAATTTCTGGTATATGAGGTCTTCCATGGTCTTACACCGGTCGGTCTTTTCGCCTTCTTTTTCTTTTTGAATTATGCCGGCTTCCAGGTCGGAATACAAAACCGGATATTTTCCAACCACCGCAATAACCTTATCAATTACTTGTTGCGCATTGATCTTTGCAACACTTAAAGAAAAAAATAAAAGGAAAACACTATACCTCATACAGAAGTTAAATTTACTGAGATTTTTTAAGAATTGGGGGTGTTTTTCTCAGGTAAGAGCGAATGAAGAAGAGAAAATTTGGATTTATTAACAATTGAATTGCTTGGTTACTGGATTGTTAGGCCAATAAGAAGAAAAGACCGTGAAATAAAAGCCTTTTATCCTTTTACCTTCACTATGCCCTGTGCCATTTTAACGGCTTCATAAAGATTTATGATACCACCCGTTTTGCTAAGTTCATCAAATTCGGTGAGTTCATCTTTTGTACCGGGCTTTATGACTTTCTTTTCTTTGTAATCTTTACGGCTCGATTTAACGAGTATCTTTTTTATTTGCTCTGGTGTTAACTCGGGGTAATACGATTTTAATACCGCAGCAACACCTGCGGCCACCGGAGCAGCCATACTGGTTCCACTTAGATCGCGATACTGACTTTCGGGAGCAGTAGAATAAATATCTACACCGGGAGAAAATATATCAACGGTCTTTTCACCGTAATTACTAAATGGCGCCACAATATTTTCGGCATCTTTCCAATTAAGCGCGCCAATATCAATAAAATTAGAGGCTTCCTTTTTGCTGTTCTCAAATTTTTTGCACGGATAATGAACCTTAGTATCAATATCCAACGCGTCGTTACCGGCCGCATGGATCAATAACACCCCTTTACTTTGGGCGTATTTTACAGCATCATCAACTACTTTTTTATCCCAGCTATATTTTTTTCCAAAACTCATGTTTAGGATCTTTGCACCGTTATCAACCGCATATCTGATAGCGTTAGCAACGTCTTTATCACGTTCGTCGCCATTTGGAACACAACGTACGCTCATTATTTTTACATTATCGGCAATGCCATCCATTCCTTTACCGTTCTTCCGCGAAGCGGCAATAATACCTGCTACATGAGTGCCATGCAAGCAGAACGGCCCTTTCGAATCACCATTACCATAATAGCGTTCATTGCTGTTTGCATAATCATCGCCAACAATTCCTCTCGGATCAAAATCAGGATTAAGCGAGAAATTGACGATATCACTGATCTGTTCAGTTTGCTCTTTTAATTCATCTAGCATCGACCCCAGATCGGCGTTTGGTTCCTGCGCCAAAACATTCATTGCTAAAAATTTTGCCTGTTTGCCTTTCTGATCTTTTGGATCGTAGTTTTTTACAGCTTCTGCGTCAATCTTCTTAATGCCTTGCGAATTCAGGTCCATTACCAACACCTCCAGCGATTCTTTAATAAAATCCATTTGTTTGATGTAAGAGGAATATTCCTCCTTTTGCTTATTCATTTCCTCTTTTGCGCTGGTATATATCGCAAATAATTTTTTATCTTCTTTGGTTTTCAGATCCTTTTCGGTGAGTTTGTCAAATTTGGCATTGTAGGCTTTGTAAATGCGGGTCATTTCCAAATTATCCTTTTCAACATTTTTTCCGTCTTTTCCTCCAATAAAATTCCAGCCGTGTATATCATCTATGTAACCATTCTTATCGTCGTCAATACCATTACCGGGGATCTCGCCAGGATTGGTCCACATTACATCTTTTAAATCCTCATGTGTATCATCAACTCCACTATCCAATACCCCCACAATTATGGTGGTTGACTTTTTACCTTTTAAAAGTTCTTCGTAAGTGCGTTCTGTACTTACACCATTGACCTTATCTTTAGTATAATCGAGGTTAAACCAATTATCGGGACGCTTTTCACTTTGTGAAAATGCAGAGGTTTGTGCAAACGAAATGGAAACAACAAACAGTGCAACAGATACAAAAATTTTCTTCATGGCAATTTTTAAAAAGTCCTATAAATATAACCACAAATTGCCTTTACTATTACGACTTTAACATATTATAAGACAAATGAGCTACAAAATCACTCTATAAGGGGGAGATTTGAGGCAGGAAATACGAGGTACGAAATACGAAGTAAGAGTTTAGAAGTATGAAGTAATGGGCATGCGCGATACTTCGTTCCCGATAGCTATCGGGATTGTATTTCGTACCGTGTACCTTGAATCACCCATTCATATGGGCCACAGCTTGTATAACGTCGTGTTTGGTAATGATGTGTACATTACCGCCAAGATCTTTCATCAGCACGGCGTTGTTATCTTTAGTGATAAGCTTAGATACTTCTTCAATGGGCGTTTCGGCTTCTACGAATGGGAAAGCCGGCTGCATTAAACTTTCGATGCTTTTACTTTTTACCTCATTATTAGCGATAAGTTTCGAAAAGAGAAAACTATCATTCAACGAACCAACGTAAGCGCCACTTTTTGTAACCGGTATTTGAGAAATACCAAATTTATTCATCAGATCCAACGCGTCACTTACCGTTGAAGCGGCATCAACTGTAATTAGTTTCTGATTTTTATGCGAAGCTACCAGGTCAACCGCTTTTGGTTTTTTAATTTCTAAAAATCCTCTGTCGCGCATCCATTCATCGTTAAACATTTTCCCTAAATAGCGGGTACCATGATCGTGAAAAATAATTACCACAACATCGCCCTTTTTATACATGTGCTTCATTTGAAGCAACCCTGCCAGGGCCGAACCGGCGCTGTTGCCAACAAAAATTGCTTCTTCGCGTGT
>JBGASH010000061.1:0-14682 GCA_044229775.1 Bacteroidia bacterium | reverse complement strand
ATTTCTGATTATTTTCGCTGTTATCTTTATGGTCTTTGTTTTGCGTTAAAAAAAATACTACCAATCCCAAGAGTACAGTACCAAGTCCATATAGCGATTCAAGAGGCTTATTCTTTAATGTATCGTATAAAATGAATCCTGTTATTGACAAAAATAACAAAGGCGGCAACGGGAATAAGGGCGTTTTATAGGAAGTTTTCACACCCTTATGCTTATAACGCAAAATAAACACCCCAAAAACCGTTAAAAAAGTAAATACATTAAGGGTAAATCCAACATAAGTAATGAGCGAATTGAACGAAGAGGTAATTACCAAAACCAATGAAATTGCCGATTGAAAAATAATGGCTACATAAGGTACATTATTGGTGTTGGTTTTCGAAAACAATCCTAAGCCTTTTATATCCTTACCCATACTTTGCATCACGCGTGGCCCCGCCAAAACCATGGCGCTTACAGTTGATACTAACAATAACGCGATCACCAATCCCATAAATCGCCCCAGTTGCATTCCAAAGATCTTATTGGCGCTTAGGTATCCAACCTCTACTACACCTTTTAATTCATCAATTGGAACAGAGTATAAAAAAATATAATTGAGCGCAGTATAAATAATAAGAACAGCCAATGTGCCCCAAAATAAAGCACGCGGTAATGTTTTATTTACATCTTTTATTTCTCCGGCAATATAAGCCGCCGCATTCCATCCGCTGTAAGCATAAGTAACATAGATCAAGGATCCCGCAAAAGCGGTTGAAAAGATATCTTTTACTGCCTGAGGCGAAACAGCAAACGAAATCGTATGTTCCGGAACATGAAATAAACCAAAGCCTACAAACATAACTATGATAATTACTTTTATGAAGGTAAATGCTCTTTGCAACGCGGTTCCAAGTTTTAAGGTAACAGCGTGCACTGTAGTAAGCAACAAAATAACAGAAACAGCCGTAATGGTAACGTCTACCGCCGGAAAGATCTTATTCATATACATTCCTAGTGCTGTAGCCGCAGCGGCTACCGGAGCGGCAAAACCTACAGTAACCGAAACCCATCCCGATAAAAATCCAACCGATGGATGATATAACTTTGAAAGATAATTATATTCACCGCCACTTTGAGGAAAGGCCGAACCTATTTCGCCATAAGTTAAAGCGCCGCATAATGCCAACACGCCACCAACTACCCATAACATTAAAATGGCAAAACCCGATTGTATGTCCAACACCTGAAAACCCAAACTGGTAAACACGCCGGTACCGATCATGTTGGCAATTACCAATGCAATGGCAGTATTAAAACCAATCTTTTTGAGACCCCCATTAATCGAACGATTGAGCGGATTTTGATGAAAGTTCGCGCATGATCTGATATTGTTGTGGCGACAGATCATTGAAATAAAAATTTATGGGATTTACTTTCTCACCATTTTTTATAACTTCATAATGCACGTGAGGCGCTGTACTTAAACCGGTACTTCCTACATAACCTATTAATTGGCCCCGTTTTATTTTTTGTCCAACAGAAACCGCCATTTTACTCATGTGGCCATATAATGTTTGGTAACCAAAACCGTGTCCAATAACGACGTGATTGCCGTAACCCTGCGAATTAGCATCGGCCTCATCCACTACCCCATCGCCGGTAGCATAAATAGGTGTGCCTTGCTCTGCTGCAAAATCCATTCCTGGATGAAATTCAGGCGTTTTATAAATGGGATGCGTTCGCCATCCAAAACCACCCGGTGGTCTTCCAAGATCTTTATTATTGATAGGCATAATTGCCGGAATAGACGCCAGCATTTTTTCTTTATTCTTAGCCAGTTTCACCACTTCATCAAAAGATTTTGATTGAATATATAATTGTTTGGTGATCCGGTCAACGCGCTCAGTGGTGGCTTTTAAAAGTTGTGCGCTTTCATAACTGTCAAATACCGAATAGCGGTCGCTGCCGCCAAAACCCGCTTGCCTAACACTTCTTGGAATGGGATCCGATTCAAAAATTACCCTGTAAATATTATCATCCCTGTCTTGAATATCATTTAAAACCACTGATACCTGGTCCATTTTTTTATTAAGTAAATTATACTGCAATTGCAGGGCCTCTATCTCGCGTCGTAGCATTTTCTCCTTGGGTGAATCTATAAATTTGTAAGCTAAAAGCACTGTAACAGTAGCAAAAACCATTCCGGTAGCCAGATAGGACATGATCTTCCATAGACGGTCTTTAAACGTAACCTTTACCTTTTCGTAGGTAAGCGATTTAGCGTTAAATTTATATTTTACTTTTGACATTTTTCGAGTGAACAAATATAAAAAAATACAGTAAATTTACAATGTTAAAATAGCCCAATTTGCCAATTAACGCCCTATAATAATAATTGATGGACTCAAATAAAGTAAGACAAACGTTTTTAGATTTTTTCAAGAGTAAAGGCCACGAGATCGTTCCCTCAGCTCCAATGGTTGTCAAAGGCGATCCTACACTGATGTTCAACAACAGTGGGATGGCCCCATTTAAAGATATTTTTTTAGGAAATGCTCCTATAAAATTTCCACGTATTGCCGATACACAAAAATGTTTACGCGTAAGTGGAAAACACAACGACCTTGAAGAAGTGGGCGTTGACACCTATCACCACACCATGTTTGAAATGCTCGGCAACTGGAGTTTTGGCGATTATTTCAAAAAAGACGCTATCAATTGGGCGTGGGAACTTTTAACCGATGTTTATAAAATAGATCCGTTTCGTTTATACGTTACCGTTTTTGAAGGTGATAAAAAAGAAGGTATTCCTTTTGATCAGGAAGCTTATGATACCTGGAAGAAACTGGTATCTGAAGACCGTATACTTCGCGGGAACAAAAAAGATAATTTTTGGGAAATGGGAGATACAGGTCCGTGCGGACCATGTACAGAAATACATGTTGACATTCGTAAAAATGAAGACCGTTTAGGATCACCCGGTAGCGCTTTGGTAAATACGGGTCACCCACAGGTAATTGAGATCTGGAATAACGTGTTCATGGAATACGAACGCAAAGCCGACGGATCGCTGGTAAAACTTCCTAAACAACATGTTGATACCGGTATGGGCTTTGAACGCTTATGCGTTGTATTGCAGCATAAGCAAAGCAACTATGATACTGACGTGTTCATGCCCATCATCAAAAAAATTGAGGAGTTAAGCGGACACCGTTATATACCCGAAGAAGAAGAACACCACAAAAAACAAAAGATCGTTAATATTGCCATGCGCGTTATTTCCGATCACATAAGAGCCATTTCATTTTCAATTGCCGACGGACAACTACCAAGTAATACCGGAGCGGGTTACGTTATACGCCGCATTTTACGCCGAGCCATTCGTTACGGTTATCAGTCACTTAATTTAAAAGAACCATTCATGTACCGACTTATTCCATATTTGTCGCATCAAATGGGCGGTGCTTTTCCGGAATTATTAAATCAAAAGATCTTAATTGAAAAAGTAATTCGTGAGGAAGAAATTTCGTTCTACAAAACCTTGGATATAGGATTAAAACGCATTGATCAGGTTTGTATTGAACTTACGAACAACCATAGCGGAAATGTGATCGATGGCAAAGTTGTTTTTGAATTATACGATACTTTTGGATTTCCGGTTGACCTCACCTCGCTTATTGCAAAGGGTTATGGCCTAAGTATCGATGAGGAAGGATTTAATAAATATTTAACCGAACAAAAAAACCGATCACGGGCGGCCACCGCAGTAAATACCGATGATTGGGTTTATACTGATGCCGGAAAAGAATTACAAGGTGAGAATGAAACCGAATTTTTAGGATATACCGAAAGCGAATACGAAACTAAAATTGTACGCTACCGTAAAGTAAAAAGTAAGAATAAAGAACATTATAATTTAGTACTAAATAAAACGCCTTTTTATGCTGAGAGTGGCGGTCAGGTTGGTGATTCAGGTGTTTTAGAGAACATTAATGAAAAGATAACTATTTTTGACACCAAAAAAGAAAATGGCGTAACCATTCATTATTGTGATAAGCTGCCCGAAAACATAAACGCGCTTTTCACTGCTAAAATAGATAAAACCAAACGCCTTTATACCGAAAACAATCACAGCGCTACACACTTGTTACATGCTGCTTTAAGAACAATTTTAGGAACTCACGTAGAACAAAAGGGAAGCTTGGTGAATGAAGAACATCTTCGTTTCGACTTTTCGCACTTCGCCAAAATTACGGAAGAAGAACTTTTTGAGATAGAAAAGATCGTTAATGCCAAGATCAGAGAAAATATTGAATGTAATATTCAATTAATGGATCTTGAAGGCGCTAAGAAAACAGGTGCTATGGCCTTGTTTGGCGAAAAGTATGGTGATGTAGTACGCGTAGTGACCATTGATAAAAATTATTCGATTGAATTATGCGGTGGAACACACGTGAAGGCGACCGGACAAATTGGCTATTTCAAAATAACGAGCGAAAGCGCTGTGGCAGCCGGGATCAGACGTATAGAAGCGGTAACCGCTATTAAAGCTGAAGAATTTTTTCACGATCAGGTGCATACCTTGAACGAAGTAAAAACGATCTTAAAAAGCAATAAAGACATTGCTAAGACCCTTAATCACCTTATAGGTGAGAACCATGAATTGCAGAAACAATTACACGAATTATTAAAAGAAAAAGCGCAAATAATAAAAAAGGACCTTCTTACAAAAGTAAAAAACAAGAACGGTATCAATATTATTACCGAAAAAATAAATTTTGACAGTGCCGAAGAAATAAAAAATATTTTGTTTGAAATTAAGAACGAAGTCGAAAATTGCTTTTGTGTAATTGGTGCCGAAGTAAAAGGAAAACCAAGTATTTCTGTTATTATTAGCGATAACTTAGTGAAGGAAAAAGATCTGAATGCTGGTAACATTGTTCGTACTCTTGCTAAAGAAATAAACGGTGGCGGCGGCGGACAAGCATTTTATGCGCAGGCAGGAGGAAGTAAATTAGAAGGGTTAACAAGCGCCATCGAAAAAGCGAAGACCATTCTTTGATCTCTTAGAATTCTTAGAATTTTACAGTCTGAAGTTCTTCTATAAACGTTTTCATGCCTTTGGAGGCCACATTCCTGATATGTCTTAAATTAGGAATGTAGTCTAAATTAAAATCACCTGGATCAATGAGCCATTTCATTACGGTTGGCTTGGCATAATTAATAACCCCGGCTGCCGGATAAACATTAAGCGAAGTGCCAATTACCACCAACAGGTCGGCTTTTTCGGCCACCTGAATAGCGCGATCCATTTCCGGTACCGCTTCGCCAAACCAAACAATGTGCGGGCGCAATTGCGAACCTTTTTCGCACTTATCCCCTATCTTCACTTCCCACTTATCTAATTGGTATATTAAACGCGGATCTTCGGTACTTCTAACTTTCATTATTTCACCATGTAAATGCAAAACATTTTTACTACCGGCGCGCTCGTGAAGATCATCAATGTTTTGAGTGATCACCTGAACATTAAAAGTGTCTTGTAATTTTGCAATGAGTTTGTGTGCTTCGTTGGGTTGAGCCTCCATCACCTGCTTACGGCGTCTATTGTAAAATTCATTTACAATGGCCTGATCTCTCTCCCAGGCCTCCGGGGTAGCAACATCTTCTATTCGATATTCTTCCCATAAACCGCCCTGATCTCTAAAGGTCTTAAGTCCGCTTTCGGCGCTTACTCCTGCCCCGCTAAATATGATAAGATTCTTTTTCAAATTTAGCGTACAAGATAATTATAAATTTTGTTTTACAAAATTCAGCATTTTTGTATAAAGATGTAAACTGGTGAAGCCTCCGGATATACCGTGGTTCTTATTAGGATATACTGCGAAATCGAATGGTATATTGTACATAACCATCATTTTGGTCATTTCCATGCTGTTTTGAAAATGCACATTGTCGTCGGCGCTGCCATGCACCACCAAAAATTTTCCTTTAATGTTTTTAACAAAATTTACTGGAGAATTATCTTCATAACCGCTTTTATTATCTGCCGGTTTTCTTAAAAAACGTTCGGTGTAAATATTATCGTAGTATTTCCAGTTGGTAACCGGCGCAACAGCAATAGCCGCTTTAAAATAATCGGCCCCTTTGGTGATCAACAAGGAGGCCATGTAACCACCATAACTCCATCCCTGAAACCCAATGCGACCCTTATCCACATAGGGCAAAGTTCCTAAGTATTTTGCCACCTCTATCTGATCTATGGTTTCCAGTTTTCCCAACTGCAAATAGGTACAATGTTTAAATTGTCTCCCTCTTCCAAAAGTTCCTCTTCCATCCACACAAACCACCATATAACCTTCCTGACATAGCAGCTGATGCCACCAATAACTTCTATCAAACGAATTATTAACCAAATTGGCGCCCGGACCATTATAAGCTGTCATATAAACCGGGTATTTTTTGTTTGGATCAAAATTCGCCGGCTTCATCATCCAACCATTCAACTCAACGCCTTCGGTTGTTTTAAAAGTAAAAAAGGTTTTGGTGCTTAAATTGTACGACTTCATTTTTTCTTTAAGGTTCTTATTATCCTCCAGTACTTTTATCAGTTTCCCATCGGCGCTATGCAATTCATAGACCATTGGGGTATTGGCGTTACTGTAATTACTTACGTAATATTTGAAACCGTTAGCAAAGGTTGCTCCTGTTGAACCTTCTAAGGTCGACAAGCGCTTTTTACCAGTTCCGTCTAATTTTACGGAATACAGGTCACGGTTGATCACGCCATTTTCGGTAGAAATAAAATAAACGGTATTTGTTTTTTCATCATAACCTTTAAATTCCACATCATCAAAACTTCCTTTAGTGATCTGATTAACTTTTTTTCCGTTGAAGTCGTAGTAATATAAATGATCGTATTCATCCTGCTCACTACTCCATATAAACCCTTTATTATTTCCAACAAAAGTTAAATTATCGGTAATGTCGATATACGTTTTCGCCTCCTCGGTTAAGATCACTTTTGAAGAACCATCCATAACATTACAGAAAAGAAGTTCAACTTTGTTTTGTAATCGGTTCATACGCTGTATACAAAGCAATTTGGCATCGTTGGTCCATTGTATTCTCGGTATATAAATATCTTTCTCTGTACCAATATCCGCTGAAATAGTTTTAGCAGTATTGGCATCATAAATGTGAACCGATACGATCGAATTATCTTCTCCCGCTTTAGGATATTTGAACGTAACGTCCACCGGATACAATTCGCCATTGTACATATCCATACTGTATTCTCGTACTTTACTTTCGTCAAAACGCATAAATGCTAAACACTTGCTATCTGAACTCCAGCAAAAATAATCCGCCTTCGAAAATTCTTCCTCGTAAACCCAGTCGGCCCATCCATTCTTGATCTTATTTTTTTCACCATCGGTTGTTACCTGAATTTCTTCGCCTGAATCCAACTTCTTATAATAAATATTGTTTTCGCGGACATAAGCCACTTTTTTGCCATCGGGCGAAAAAACAGGAAACATCTGACTTCCCGCTGATGAAAGCTCGATCACTTTTTTAGCGGCGATGTCATAAATAAAATATTTGGCTATAGGCGACCGGCGATAAATGTGGCTCATTTCCGTGGTAAGAAGTAATTTGGTCTCATCCGGACTAAAACTATATCCCGATAACGGGATGACCTTTCCGTTAAACTTAACGTCTTCACCCTTTACTAAAACACCTAACTCCTTATCTGTTTTAAGGTCGAACTTAATAAGGTCGGAGCCTTTAAGGTCAGTATAACTTACGCCGTCATTCATGGCATTATAACCACCAACACCGGCCTGTCCAAATGTTCCTTTTACAAACAGATCCTCAAGGGTGATCTTTGTTTGTGCAACATAGCTTAACACGCCGCCTACAAATAAAACAAATAATAGTTTTTTCATACTTATAATTTTAACAGGTGAATTTAGCAATTATTTTTTTTGATCTCTTCTATACAAATCACGCTAAAAAAAAGAACATTTATATCCCTCCTTTAGAGGGATTTTAGCTCTTAACGCCACCCTTACAATAAACCGGCAAAATGTCCGTTTTTACCTCATAAACACCCAATTCCACTCAATTAAACACAAGTTTCAATAAGTTTCTCATAACCATACAAATTATTTTTATAGATTTAAACCCATAAACCAATTGTTATGCAAAAATATCGCGCCCTGATAATAGACGACGAAGAAAATAGTCGTAGCAACACCAGAAATATGTTGCAAAATTATTGTCCCGAAATTGAAGTAGTAGGTGAAGCCGCCAGTGGGCCTGAAGGAAAAGTAAAGATCCAGGAGCTAAAGCCCCATGTGGTTTTTTTAGATATTAACATGCCTGGCATGACCGGTTTTGAAATGCTGGAAGGCATTTATAACCGCGATTTTTGCGTGGTGTTTTTAACCGCCTACAGCGAGCATGGCATCAATGCCGTAAAAGCCGGCGCAACCGATTATCTGATGAAACCGCTTATCTTAAGCGAACTTCAGGGAGCTATCCGAAAAGTAATACAACATTACGAAAGCAAAGGCGGAACCGGCGCAAAAAGTGAGGAGAACCGTAATTTGGTTTTGATCAATCACAGCAAAGGGTTTAATTTAATTGATTATAAGGACATCATTTGGCTCGAGGCGAATGATAACTATACTACACTTTATCTTAATAATGCCAAAAAAATAGTCGCCTCAAAAACCTTAAAAGAGTTTGAATTGATATTACCTCCAAGTGAGTTTTTCCGTACGCACCGTTCAACCTTAATAAACGTGGCTTATATCAAAGAATATTCGAACAACGAAGGTGGTGAGATTATTTTGAGCGACGGTTCACATGTTCAGATATCAAAAGCAAGAGTTCAGGAATTTTCTGATTTTATCAAAAACCGCTCTGTATCTCCTAAATAAATTTTGTATCTTTACTAATCGGCATACCGGTTGGTGAACACTACTAAATCATACATATTTTTTGCCCTCATTTTTGGCGCGTTTTTCTCGTTTGCGCAAAATCGGTCATTCAACTATTATCATTTTGGTACCGAAGAAGGTTTAAGTAATTCCAATATTCTTGCCATAAAACAACATCCCAATGGTTTAATGTATATGGCTACACAAAATGGGGTGTATCATTATGATGGCCTCAATTTCATTAAACTTAAAACCGATAGCCTAAAATCCAACTTTATACGGAATTTGAATTTTGACGGTAATGAAATAACCATCATAACCCGTGAGGACGGGATCTACAAGTATGTTTCGCAAAGCAAAAATGTTTCTGAGGTAAAAGATCTGAAATTCTTAACGCCCAAAAAGGAAGTTATCCCAACTGATGAATTGATCGTCTCAGAAGATTTTGCTTACTCTCTCACTGATCAAAATAAACTAACCGTACTCAATAGAAAAACCGGTGCGTTAACTATTGAAAAAGCCAATGAACTTCGTCCGGCTCTTTGCCTCTTTAAAACAAAGGACGGCAGGATCTTATTGGGCCGCCTTGACGGTTTGTATGAGATGAAGGGTGAGAAACAGGAAAAACTGGAAGCAATAAAAAACCAGCCGGTGTATTCTATTTGTGAGAATTCTGAGGGAAAATTAGTAATAGGATCCAACAACAAACTGTTCTTTGTTTCAGATAATAAGATCGAAAAGGAGATCACACCAAAATTCAAAGCCAAAGCAAAAACCTTTTTATTCGATTTTGGAAAAAACATTAATAAGATAATTGCCGATAAGTACGGCCGAATTTGGTTTACCGCTTCACCCGATGAAAATATCTATTTGTACGAAAACAATAACCTATACGACATCTTTGAACTTTTAAACATCAATCCCGCCATTATTAATTGTATTACTAAAGATAAGAACGAAAATATTTGGCTGGGCACTTTTAATGATGGCGTTTACTTTATTCAAAATCCATTATTTTACAACCTTTCTTTTTCCTTGAACGAAAAGAATCTTCTTGTAAAAAGCATTTTTTTACAAAACAATAATGCCATTTTAGCTACCAACAACGGGCTATACGGCTACAATGTTCAAACCCCGGGTGCTAAAGCCACCATATTATCAAGGCCCGATGATATGTTTCCGGAGCAGATCTTTAATTTAGCAAAACAAAACACCAATTTGTTTTACTCTAAAGTTTCAGGACAAAACAATTCCGTTTCAATTGACAAAACAAAAGTAACTTCTATCATTTCCAAATTCATCTATCCATTAAATGAGAAAGAAGGAATAATAACAGATTTTACGGCTAGTGTTCTTAAGATCGATCTTAAAACCCAAAAAGTGCTCGATACACTTGTTTCTTTTCCCGATTATCAAAGGCGTGTCACCTCTATGCTAATTAAAGATAACGTGCTCTTTATAGGCACATCCAAAGGACTAACATTAGTTGATCTTAACACTAAAGCTATTTCTAAAGCATCTGAACAGGTATTTAATTTTCCTATAAACGACATCAACCTTATTGATGACAAAGTGTTTTTGGGTCACGAAGGAGGTTTCAGTATTTATGAAGATAAAAAACTGGTGGATAAATTAGGGAAGTTGCAATTGACTGCCGTAAAAAAAGTAAAATTCTTCAATAACATGATCTGGCTGGCCACGCAAGACGGACTGTATTGCTGCGATAAACAATTTAATCCGGTAGTAGTGTACAATAAAGCATCGGGCCTCATGTCGAATTCGGTTAACGACATTGATTTTAATGATACCAAAGTTTGTATTGCAACCGATAAAGGTATTTCTGTTTCAGATATTGAAACCATTAAATTATTAAGGCCAAAACCGGAACCCATAAAACTAAATTATTTTGAAGTGGATGGATTTCAAAATTACAATCTTTCAGATAAAATAAATTTAAAAGCTAGTCAGGATAATTTTTATATTTATTTTACAAGTCCATTATTTACGAAGCAAAAACAGATCTTCAATTATAAGATCGATAAAGGTGAATTTACCCCTTTCGAAAATTCACCGGTACACTTCCCTTCCTTTCCAGGTGGTAAACACCTGTTACAGATCATTGCTTCGGCGGATGGTGGCATTAATTGGAGCGAACCCGTGGTGATCAATATCGAGAAAGAAACTAAATTTTCTGAAACCTCCTACATGTACATTTTTATTACAGCGGGAGGCTTGCTATTAATTATTGGCGTAAGCTACTTTGTGGTAAAACGGGTTAAGAAAAACGCGCTAAAACGTGTTAAAGAAGAGCAGCAGGTTAATTTATTGAAACACCAATCAATGAACGCGCTTTTGAGCCCGCATTTTATTTTTAACTCTCTTACCTCTATTCAAAATTATATCAACACTAATAATAGCTTAATGGCAAGTGAATACCTTGCTAAATTCTCGAGACTCATAAGAATGATCATTGAAAAAGCGGCACAGAGCCACATTACTTTGCGCGATGAGATAACCCGTTTAAACTATTATTTAGATCTCGAAAAAGAACGGTTTAAAAATAAATTTGACTTTGAAATTAAAGTACAAGAAGGTCTGGATCTGGATGGGATCTCAATTCCAAACATGATCATTCAACCACACGCCGAAAACTCCATCATACATGGCATTTTACCCAAGGGTGAATTTGGAAAATTATTGGTCGATTTTTCTAAGAACAATAAAAATGAACTTATTATTACCATTCAGGATGATGGTATTGGAATAATTAAAGCAAAAGAAAACGCCAAGGCCAACCATAAATCATTAGGTACTTCTACCATTGCCAGCATTTTAGAATTGAATTCGAAACTTTATAATAAAAAACAATACGTTAAAATGGAAGACAAAAGTTTATTGAACCCTCCATCTAACGGAACCATCATAACTATTACCATTGAACTATAAATTAGTCAAATATTTAATTTTAATAGTTGCTCTGTGCCAGATCACCAACGAGAGTAGTGCGCAAAAAGTTAATCTATTACCTGATACCGTTGGTATGTGTTGGGGCGACAGTGTTGTATTGCAAGCCAGCTTCATTGCCGCACCTAAAAACACCACGTATCGCTGGATAACACCCGATGGCATCAAAGATTTTTTTAAAAGTATTCCTGCTAAAAAACAAGGACGCTATTCTATTCGCGTAAAAACCGGCAATGTTACTTATGCCGACAGTACTTACGTGAAATATTATCCTAAACCAAAAATAAACTTTAGCGATACCAGCATTTGCAATACCACTCTGGCAATACTCGATGCAAAAAATGTTGGCGCCAAATACTTGTGGAGTACCGACGAAACATCGCAGCGCATTAAGATTGAAAATCAGGGAAAATATTGGGTAAAAATAAATAACCGCGGTTGTAGCGCTTCTGATACATTCATGGTCTTTTTCAATCAAGGAGCTACGCCTAATTTCGGGGCCGAGATCACATTTTGTATGAGTGAAGAAAATAAAGTATTAAGCATTAAAAACGTTCCGGGCACAAGGGTTTTGTGGAGTAACGGTGCCACCACCACCAGTATAACAGCCACCAAAGCCGGTTATTATTGGGTAAAAACACAAAGCGCGTTATGTGGAAGCAAAACCGATAGCGTTAACGTAAAATTAAAAGCCTGCGATTGCGAAATTTTGGTGCCCAATAGTTTTACACCTAATGAAGACGATAAGAACGATTATTTTTATCCGGTGTTACCATGCGAGTATAGCTCCTACACTTTTATAATTTACGATCGTTGGCAAAACCCCGTATTTACCACTTCCAATGTTAATGGAAAATGGGATGGCCGCTTTAAAGGCAATTTATGTCCAGACGACATTTATTTTTGGCACATAGAAACCATTGAAAAAGGGAGCGGTAAAAAAGATGTACGCGATGGTAAAGTTTCTTTGTTTAGATAATCGCTATCGTTTGATCTCAAAATTTCTGTAATCTTTCAGCTCAGCTTCTACCGCGCCAACTTCTGTTACTTCCGATAAAGGCGAACCTGTATAACACCATTCTATCAATTCGTTTATAGCATCTTCTTTTCCTTCAGCTTCTATATACACAGTGCCATCCGGTAAATTCTTCACTAAACCTGTTAGCCCTAGTTTAAGCGCCTTTGCGTGCGTTAAAAAGCGGTAACCCACCCCGTGTACCTTTCCTTTTACCGTTATGTTGTAGTGTCTGTCCATTATTTGAAGAACTCTTCCGAAAATCCGATCAAATATACTTTTTCTTTTGCTCTTGTTATAGCGGTATATAGCCAACGCAAATAATTACGGTCAATTTGTTCTTTGGTTATAAACCCCTGATCAACAAAAACCACTGCCCATTGTCCACCTTGTGCCTTGTGACAGGTTACCGAATAACAAAACTTAACCTGCAACGCATTAAAATAAGAACTTTGTTTTAAATAGGCCATACGTTTGCCTTTAATAGGTTCATCAGCCACGTCGGCCATAACGCCCTCATACAATAACTTTTGTTGCTCGTTGGTTAAACTCGATGTTTCCGAATAAATACTTTCTAAAATAACTTTTACCTGCATTTCGGGTAATTGCGGGTAATCAATATACCTTACAATGCATTCTAAAAAATTAAACCCGTACATTGTTTCACGCTTAACAATTTTTTTTATCTCAAGCGAGTCGCCATTGGCAATAAACCCGGCATCTGACTTTTCATCCAACCAAAAATAATTATTCTTCACTACCATTAACAGATCGCCTCCTCCTATCTCATCTTCCATAAAACGAATACGATTCCTGATAGCTTGATTGTAAAGATTAGCACGTTTATTGCTTCGGGTCACAACCAATACGTCCGAAAATCCATGTTTACTATATTCACTATTTAATGCCTCAAGCATTTCTTCGCCAGTCAAATTAATAAAATCCTTATGTCGGAATAATTTCGGAATGTGACTAGCATTTTCATTGATCAGATCACGTATATAAGTAGCGTTTTGCAAAATGCCACTTTCTAAACTTTGACGCGCCACTTGTTTCAATTCAAAGGTATTTACCGTTAAATGGTAGGCCGACTTTAAAAAATCTTTGCTTAAAGCAGGACTCTCTTCGCTTCCAACAGGGGGTAATTGCGCCGAATCACCAACGATCAATAATTTACAATTGGTTCCCGAAAAAACGTACTCAAAAAGACTTTCAAGTAAACTATCAAATAAAAATTGCTGTCCCGACGGGTTATCTTTGCCGATCATCGACGCTTCGTCCACAATAAAAATACTATTGGTGTGGAGATTTTCGCCAAGCGAAAACTGAACAGCTCCCTCGGCGGTCATGCTTTTTTTGAAGATCTTTTTATGAATGGTTTGTGCGGGACGTTTGGCGTAGGCCGACAAAACCTTGGCTGCTCTTCCGGTTGGGGCTAATAAAACACTTCTCCATTTAAAACCGGGCAATATTTTAGCCAGTACAGAAACCATCATGGTTTTACCTGTTCCGGCGTACCCTTTCAATATAAATACATCACGTTCATTATTTTGATTCACAAAATCACCCAATAAATCCATGCATTTTTCCTGATCTTCAGTTGGTTTAAATGGCAATTCCCCTCTAAAATCGGCCCCAAATTTTTTTGTATTAAAAGCATGAACCATTCTCTGAAATTAGGGAATAAAATGATATATTTAAGGTCACAAACCAATGGTAACCGCATCACAAATACACAAAAATTTATTTGAATTAAAAAGCAATTCTGAAAAG
>JBGASH010000060.1:0-15127 GCA_044229775.1 Bacteroidia bacterium | reverse complement strand
CGGCATCAAGGATCTTATTTTTAATTACCGGATCGGTTTGTAAAACAATTTTAGCTTCTTCGATAGTTTTGACATTTAAAATAAAAATGCCGCGGTAATTATTTTTATTTTCTTCGAGAGGACCCGCCAGAGATAGTTTTCCTTTTTCGGCAAGGCTACCTATGTTCTTCATGTGTCCGGCAAACAAGCTATCCGTTACTTTTTTGTCTTTTATTTTATTGGTACCGGTCTTTAGTATTACCAAAACATACATTTTCATGCCGTAATCATCAGCGCCAAGCGAATCAGCAAAATTTTTATTGTAATTAGAGTTAACCGATTGCGCATTGCCGTTGAAAACGAAAAGCGACGCTAAAATAAGCGTGATTTGGTACTTGAAGTGTTGATTGATCATGTTTGCTTTTATTTAATCTTTGGGTTCCCACAATTGAATTTTATTTCCTTCAAGGTCCATGATGTGAACAAATTTGCCGTAGTCGTAGCTCTCAATCTTGTCAACAATGGTTACGCCTTCTTTTTTTAATGATTCTACCAACGCTTCCAGGTTTTCAACCCGGTAATTTATCATGAAGTCTTTTGCAGAAGGTTCAAAATATTTTGTTTTTTCGGCAAAAGGGTTCCAGGCTGTTGAACCTTTTTTGGTGGGATCAGCATCCTCGCGCCACTCAAAATTGGCGCCATACGGCCCTGCATCTAATCCTAAATGCGTTTTATACCATTCTTTTACTGCGTTAGGGTCTTTACATTTAAAAAAGACGCCGCCTATTCCTGTTACTTTTTTCATTTCTGATCAGTTTTGTTACTATTGTTACTTTCTAATTAGGTCATTTCATCACTACGAATTTCTTCACATTCATTTTTCCATCCTCAGTGATTCTGATAAAATAGGTCCCATTCTCAAACGAAGCGGTGTTGATCTTAGATTCACCCTCCATTTTCCCTTCGTAGACTTTTCTTCCTGTTATATCCAAAATTTCAACATTTGCGGAAGTGCTACATTTATCTTTATACTTTATACTTAATACTTCTGAAACCGGATTTGGATAAAGTACCAGGTCTTCTTCCTTTGTACTAAAATCAACAACACCTGTCACTGTCACAGTTCCCATTTTCATACCATTACCAAAACTGCTTACCCACATTTCGCTGGTGTTATAAGGATTAAAGAAAACCCTTTCAGGCTGCTGGAATGGATAACTTTGAACTAAACTAAAGGTAGGCGTAACCGAATTAATGTTTGCGGAGGTCCACAAACCGTTAGTTTCGGTGGTCATATAAATCCGGTTAGCGTTATTTGGATCAAAAGTGCAGGATGTAACCCTGTCAATGGTAACAGTACTGGTTAATTTGGCCCAGGTAGTTCCACGGTTGGTGGTTTTGTATAAGCCTCCTAAACCATTTGGCGGACCACCCCAACCACTGAATACACCCACATACCAGGTGTTCTGAGTAGCATCATTAGGATCAACAACAATGTCTTTGGTCCAGTAATACATTCCGGCATGCGAAACATCTGTCCAGCTATTTAATGTAGGATCATAGGTGGGTTTGGTAATAGGGTCCAAGTGGAAGTACTCAAATTATTCAGATCATCGGTTCTGTAAATGCCGCCTAAACCGGCGCCGCCGTTATAATGGATCACACTGGCGTACGCTCTGTTCTGGTTATTAGGATCAACTGCCACCCAAAACACGGGATGATTAAATACTTTTAAATTTTGCCAGGTAGCGCCCATGTTAGTAGAGTAGATGATCTTACCGTTAGCATCGGCAGCATCTAATTGCGCATCCTGCAAACGCGTGCTTTGGTACATGTCGTGAATGTTGGATGTCCCCGCAATTAAAGTTCCGTTATTCAATTGTGCGATCCGGTACGTAGAGTTGGCGGTATTGCCGGTGTAATTGAACGACCATGAATTTCCGCCATCGGTACTTCTTACACCGCGTATATCCGAAAAACACGAATACATGTTGGTGGCATTTATCCAATGAACTTGCCAGCAAGTGGTGTTTTCAATACCCACGCTTTGGTAGCTTTGATTAACCGGTGTGTTAGCACCGGCAGCATGTTGGGCAGCAGTATTTACATAAGCCTGTGTCCAGGTGGTACCACCGTTAGATGTTTTGTGTACAAAGCCAAAATCGCCAAAAATTACCGAATTAGCGTTATTAGGAGCTACAGCAATAGCAAAAGGGCATTCGCCGTATGTCCAGTTACGATCGCCGCCTTGTCCGCTCCAACCTGTAATAATGTTTTGATTGGTCGTAGTACTAAAAGTATGCGCCCAGGCAGTGCCGGCATTGGTTGTTTTAATGATATCAGGCATTGAATTAGAGTTGCTGCCCGCTAAATAAACGGTATTAATATCGTTATTGGCCATCCCAACAAACATAGGATAATCGGTCGCGGTATTAATGCCGGTCATTTTTGGGGTCCAGTTTCCTGAGCCGTAATCAACCGAATAAACTGTTTTTGGAAAATTTAAATAATCATAGCCAACTACTCCAACATAAATATCGGCCACATCGGCAGTAATACAAAAGAAACGGGTAGTAGCCCCAACCTTGGCGCCGGCAAACGACCAAATACGTTCGTTCGCTGCAATACCTGTAATGTTGGCGGTAGTAAAAGTAGCACCGCCGTTGGTAGAAACAAGCACGCCATCGTTGGTACCTATATAAATATTATTACCATCAAAGAATACACCGCCTACCACATTACCAACAGCGCTGTTGGAGTTGGTGTGAATAGATGTAAAAGTTGTACCGCCGTTACTGGAAAAATAAATGGCGCCGTAATACGAAATAATCACCCTTAAAGGATTATTGTAATCGGCGTCAATGCTAAATGTTTCCTCCGTATTATCGGGATTACCGGGTAGTGTGGTCCATGTTACACCGTTATCGGTACTTTTTTTTGGGACTACCTGGTTATTTTGATAGGAAATAGTATAAAGTAAACCTACACTAGAGGTAAAACACACTTTCGAATTATGGCCGCCGATCACCTGCTGAAAATTAACCTGATCGTATTGCACACCAAAATTGGTAGTATGAAATAATTCACCCATGTCGCAGGCAATGTAATATTCGTTATTGTTAGCTGGATTAATAGCACAGGCAAACAAAGCGCCGCCGCCGCCAATACCGCGCGAGACAAAGGAAGAGGGTTGTGAAAAGGAAAGAATAGTAGAAAGTAGAAATAGTTGAAAAAAATAAATTTGTTTCATGTGATGTGGATTAAATATCAAATGAAGATACAAATTTATTTTTAAAACGGAAATTAAGAGGAGCCGAACAAATTTCGGCTATAAAAATAATTACTGTAGCGATTTAGCGCATCATTTTCTCAATACCTGAATGATCACCGCCGGATCTTCTTCTTGTGGGTAATGCCCTGCTTTATCCAGTTTTATAACAGAGGCCTGTTTCATGGTTTGAACCCATTGTTTTAATTCAGGTTCTTTAAAGGCGATGTCTTTCATCCCCCAAATGATCGTACTCGGGATATTTTCAATTTTATTTTTTTGCTGCCATAGTTTATCTAACCAATCGCTTGATCCAATGATCTCTCTCGGAAAAACATAAGATCCTTTGCGCTCTGCAGGTGTGCTTAAATGTTTATAATAATGCCTGTGAATATGTTTTGTTAACTTGCTTTTATCACCCATCGCTTTTTTAACCACTACTTTACCAAAAATATTGTAATGCTTGATCAGCCATTTACCTAAACCATGTCCCATCATTGAACTAAATTTTTCGAAATGGGAATTCCCTTTTACGCTCCACATCCATGTATTTAAAATAGTTAATCGTTTTATTTTTTCGGGATGTTTTATGGCGTACGACAATGCAATGGGTCCGCCCCAGTCGTTAAAGATGAGGGTAATATTATTCAAATTTAAGTTATCCATGAAGCGTTCAAAATTGCCGGCATGACTTTCCGGTAAATAATCAAAATTTTCGGGTTTATCGGATAATCCAAAACCTATATGATCAACCGCTATGCACCGATTGGATTTTGACAACTCCTTAATAATAGTTCTGAATTCAAAACTCCAACCGGGGTTACCATGAACCATTACAATGGGATCGCCGGTACCTTCATCAATGTAATGCATCTTTCCTGCTGGTGTTTCAAAGTAATGGGCTGCAAAAGGATATTCGATTTTATCGAGCCATTTAGGTTCGGTTGTGTTCTGCGCAATTGTATTTGTCATATTCCAAAGAATTAAAATGATTAATAAACGGTTCATTCGCTGATTTTTATTTTAGACGAATGGGCGGTTAAAAACGGTCGGAATTAATTATCGTGAATGGTTTCCCTTAGGATCTGAAGGATGGTATCTTCTAATGCTGACCCGTTGCTTTTCAGGGGGTTAATACGATTTATGAGTTCGAAACGTGTATCAAGATTTTTTTCAGGAGAGTGGTTTGGACTTAAGCCCAATTGGGATATTTTCTCTTCCGCGTTTCTGTATTTTTGCAAACCGTCATTAAGTTCGGCACATTGGTAACAAACACCATTCTTATTAATCATGGCACAACGGTGATGGTATTTTTCCTGTAATTCGTTTCGTCCATCATGCAAAAGATGTTTTACCACGCCTTCGGTGATCTTCATGATCTCGGCGATCTCATTCCTTTTGAAATGGTAAATTTCTTTTAAAATAATGGCGATCTGTTTTTCCAGTGAAAGATTTTTCGCGATGCAGGTAAAACAATAGTTAATGTGTTCAACGATCTCAAAATTATTTTCCGGTTGAGCATGAAAAGTATTAAAGATCTTATCGTAATTGTTTTTGATCTGGGCGGCATCCTTGCATTTATCCTGAACATCAATTTCCCAGCGGTTTTTAACGCGTTTGTTATCAATGGCAAGGTTTGTTGCTATGGTAAATACCCACGTTTTAAAGCTGGAATTATGTTTAAAGGAATCTATTTTTTCGGTTACACGAATGAAAGTATCCTGAACCAGGTCTTCCATATCGGCTTTATTTGTGGTTAAACGGTATAAATAAGAAGAGAGTTGGTCTTTTAAAGCCAGGAATTCGGAATTGACATCAACGGCGTTTAACTCCATGCTGATCCTTATTTATTCAAATGGTGCAGGTCGCGGTGCTCGGTTTTGAACAGATCTTCTTTAGGTAACGATTTAAAATAATCGTAGGTGATCTTTAATCCTTCGGCGCGTTTTACTTTTGGTTCCCAGCCTAATAATTTTTTGGCTTTGGTAATATCGGGCTGACGTTGTTTTGGATCGTCCTGTGGTAAAGGTTTACTAATTAGTTTTTGTGAAGTGCCGGTCAATTTAATGATCTCTTCACCAAATTCTTTTATGGATATCTCTTCAGGGTTACCAATATTAACCGGTAAATGATAATCACTCATCAATAAACGGTAAATGCCTTCTACCAGATCATCTACATAACAAAAACTACGCGTTTGCGATCCGTCGCCAAACATGGTAAGGTCTTCGCCACGTAAAGCTTGCCCGATAAATGCAGGCAACACTCTTCCGTCGTTCAGTCGCATTCGTGGACCGTAGGTATTAAAGATGCGGATAATGCGTGTTTCAATATTGTGCGTGTTATGATAGGCCATGGTAATGGCTTCCATAAAACGTTTGGCTTCGTCGTAACAGCCGCGCGGACCAACCGGATTTACATGCCCCCAATATTCTTCGGTTTGCGGATGAACCAACGGATCGCCGTATACTTCGCTGGTTGAAGCAACCAATACTCTTGCTTTTTTTACTTTAGCCAATCCCAAAACATTGTGGGTTCCTAATGATGAAACTTTTAATGTTTGAATAGGGATCTTTAAATAATCGATAGGACTTGCAGGAGAAGCAAAATGTAAAATATAATCAATGCTGCCTTCCACATGAATGTGTTTGGTAACGTCGTGGTGATAAAATTCAAATTGTTTAAGCTTAAATAAATGTTCAATATTTTTTTTATCGCCGGTAATTAAATTATCCATAGCAATAACGTGCATACCTTCTTTAATAAAACGGTCGCATAAATGGCTTCCTAAAAATCCGGCTGCTCCGGTGATGAGTACTCTTTTCATAATAAAATTTTAGTCAATTAGTCAATTTGACGATTTGACAATGATCGTTCTAAATTTAAGCCTTTCTTTATCAAATTTACTTATTAATAAGTTGAAATTATTTTTCATTGCCAAATTGACTCATTGTGAAATTGTCACATTGTTTTAACGCCAATACAATAATAACTGTAACCTTGTTTTTTCATATCACCCGGGTCAAAAATATTTCTTCCGTCAAAAAGCACTTTGTTTTTTAAACGTTTGTTCAATTCATCAAAATCAGGAACGCGAAACTCGGGCCATTCGGTAATGATCAATAAAGCGTCGGCGCCATCCAATGTTTTGTACATTTCTTTAGAATAAGAAATTTTATTGCCTAAAATGCGTTGAGTTTCATGCATGGCAACCGGATCGTAAGCTACAACCGAAGCGCCTTCTTTTAAAAGCTTATCAATAATAACTAACGAAGGAGCTTCGCGCATATCGTCGGTCTTGGGTTTAAAGGATAATCCCCATAAAGCGAATTTCTTCCCTTTTAAATCGCCTTTAAAATGTTTTTTCACTTTGGTGAACAAAACTTCTTTTTGCGCTTCATTCACATCTTCAACGGCGTTTAAGATGCGCATTTTGTAACCGCTTTCTTTTGCCGTTTTGATAAGCGCTTTTACATCTTTAGGAAAACAACTACCGCCGTATCCCACACCCGGATAAATGAATTTTTGGCCGATGCGGCTATCACTTCCAATGCCTTTACGTACCATGTTCACGTCGGCTCCCATGATCTCGCACAAATTGGCAATATCATTCATGAAGCTGATCTTTGTAGCGAGCATTGAGTTAGCCGCGTATTTTGTCATTTCTGCAGAAGGAATATCCATGAAAATGATAGGATGTCCGTTCATTACAAATGGTTTGTATAATTTGCGCATGATCTCTTCGGCTTCAACTCTGTCGGTACCAACTACGATCCTATCGGGTTTCATAAAATCATCAATGGCCGCGCCTTCTTTTAAGAATTCGGGATTAGAAGCAATGTAAAAATCAATTTTAGCTTTACGTTTATCTAGCGCCGTTTGTACAGCTTTGTGAACTTTTTGCGCGGTAGTAACAGGTACTGTTGATTTTGTAACGATAACCATGGGATGTGTCATGTATTCGCCAATGGAACTAGCTACGCCAAGAACATATTTTAAGTCGGCCGAGCCATCTTCATCGGGTGGAGTTCCAACTGCAATAAAAACCACATCGGTATTTTGAATACTATCTTTTAGATCGGTAGAAAAATGTAAACGTTTTTTTTGCGCGTTGCGTGCTACCATTTCTTCGAGTCCGGGTTCGTAAATAGGTAAAATACCTTTCTTTAGGTTGTCGATCTTTTTTTTGTCAATATCCACACAGGTTACATCAACGCCTACTTCCGCAAAACAAGTTCCTGTAACTAATCCTACGTATCCGGTTCCTACAATTGCAATTTTCATAGTGATAATTAGTCAATTTGACAATGAGTCAATTAGACAATGGTTTTAAATGGTTTATTTTTGATGAACTGACTATTTTTGTTATGATCTTATCGATAGTATTTGCAAGCTCAAAAGTAAGTTTAACAATAATATTTTCTTTTCTCGTATCCATTATTTTTTCATTGTCAAATAGTCACATCGACAAATTGTCTAATTATTTATTACAAAATTCTAATACAGAATCCGTAATATATTTTAAAGTTTCTTCGTCTAATTCGGTATGCATTGGTAATGAGAGAACACTGGCGCACAATTTTTCAGTAACCGGAAAATCGCCCGCTTTGTATTTTGGATCGGCGTAAGCTTTTTGTAAATGTAAGGGAATGGGGTAGTAGATCATTGCCGGAATTCCTTTCGTATTTAAAAAATCTTTTAACGCTGTTCTGTCAACACCATTCAGCTGTAAAGTATATTGATGAAAAACATGCGTGGAGTTTTTAACCCGTTTTGGTATTTTTAATTTCGGATTATTGGCAAAAGCTTTATCATAAAATGCTGCCGCTTTATTTCTGGCAGCTGCATATTCATCCAAGTGTTTTAATTTAACTTTTAAAATGGCCGCCTGTATACTATCCAATCTTGAATTCACACCCAAAACATCATGTACATACTGCACGCTTTGTCCGTGCGATGCGATCATTTTTATTTTAGCAGCCAAAACATCATCATTAGTATAAAGTGCACCGCCATCACCATAACAGCCTAAATTTTTACTCGGAAAAAAAGAAGTGCAGCCAATTGTTCCTATAGTACCGGCCTTCGCTTTTTTGCCATCGCTAAAGGTATAATCCGCCCCCAAGGCCTGTGCTACGTCTTCAATAACAAATAAATTATGTTTTTTGGCTAAGGCGTTCACGCGTTCCATATCGGCGCATTGCCCGAATAAATGTACCGGCACAATAGCTTTTGTTTTTGGGGTGATGTTTTTTTCAATGGCTTCGATATTGATATCAAAGGTATCTGGATAAACGTCAACCAACACCGGTTTTAATCCTAATAAACCAATTACTTCGGCAGTGGCTACATAAGTGAAATCGGCGGTAATAACTTCGTCGCCGTGTTTTAAGCCTAAAGCCATCATAGCAATTTGTAAGGCATCGGTACCGTTGGCGCAAGGAATAACATGTTTTACACCCAGATATTTTTCAAGATCGCTTTGAAATTCTTTTACAGCGGGACCATTGATAAAAGCAGTGTTATCGATAACGTTCTCAATAGCTTTATCTACCTCGTTCTTGATTTTTAAATACTGGCCTTTAAGATCGACCATCTGAATTTTTTTCGCCGTTACCGTCATATTAGAAATGAAGTAGCGAATTTAAGAAATTTAGCCCTAAAAATGCAGGTAATTTTAAGAATTTACATTAAAAATGCTTCTCAATGGCTTTTACAAACCAATCGGGGGCGGTGCAGGGTTTGTTTTTCGATTTATCAATGAAAACAAGGGTAACCCTTCCGGTATTAAGCAATTCTTTTTGTCCGTTGTAACATTCGTAATCAAACGTAATACGTAAGCCTTTTGGCACTTCGTTTATTACAGTTACAATGGTAAGTTCGTCGTCGTAAAAAGCGGGTTTTTTATAGTTGATGCTAAATTCGGTCACAGGCAATAAAATTCCTTTGGCTTCTATATCCTTATAACTAAAGCCAAAAACACGCATGGCTTCTACACGGCCAACCTCGTAATATTGCGCGTAAACACCATAATAAGCATAACCCATTTGATCGGTTTCGCCATAGCGCACTCTAAGTTTTGTTTCAGAACGTATCATTAATTAAAATTAATATCCGGTTTTTTTCTTGGCTCTTCTTTTCTGTCTTTTAGCTCTTCTTAATTGTCTTCGATCATCGCGTTTATTTCCCTGAGCTATTTTTGCACTTGGTTTGTCCTTCGCTTTTTTCTTCAAATAAGGATTAAAAGCGGTTTTGTTATTGCGTTCTCTTTTACCGCCATGACGTCGCCACATGCGTTTGGTTTTATGTTTACCTTGCATAAGGTCATTCTGATCCTGTGCCTGAAGACCAAACCCCGTGAGAACTAAAAATATAAAGGCAAAAATACGCATGTCGTAAAACAAATAACGCTTTTTAAGCTTAAAAGGAACGTTAAAAAAATCAATACTTTTTAACTTTAAACGGTTAAGAGTTAAAGGATATTGCTTATTTTTGTTTTGTTATGAAAGACTGGACAAAAGAACAAATTCTGGAAGTTTACAACACTCCTTTAATGGAGTTAATTTACAAAGCTGCTGAAATTCATAAGCAAAATCACAAGGTTGGTGAAGTTCAGGTAAGTTCATTACTATCCATTAAAACAGGTGGTTGTCCTGAGGATTGCGCTTATTGTCCGCAAGCCGCCCGTTATCATACAGAAGTAAAGGTTCACAAATTAATGAGTGTTTCTGAAGTTACTGAAGCCGCCGATAATGCAAAGAATGGTGGAGCCAGCCGTATGTGTTTAGGGGCCGCATGGCGTGAGGTGCGCGATAATAAAGATTTTGATAAGGTGTTGGATATGGTGAAGGTGATAAACAGTAAGGGACTTGAAGTTTGCGCTACTTTAGGAATGGTAACAGAAGATCAGGCCAAACGTTTAGCCGAGGCGGGTTTATATGCTTACAATCATAACTTAGATACCTCAGAAGAAAATTATAATAACATCATTTCAACGCGTAATTACGACGATCGTTTAAATACCTTGAAAAATGTACGCAAAGCGGGATTGACTGTTTGTTCGGGTGGAATTATTGGTATGGGTGAAAGTGCAGAAGACAGAGTGGGGATGTTGTACGCGTTAAGTTTATTGCGCCCTCAGCCGGAGTCTGTACCCATTAACGCATTAGTTGCCGTTGAAGGAACACCATTAGAGAATCAACCGCCTGTTCCAATATGGGACATGGTTCGAATGATAGCAACCACCCGAATTGTATTGCCCAAAACCGCAGTGCGTTTGTCGGCAGGTAGACAGGAAATGAGTTTAGAAGGACAAGCACTTTGTTTCATTGCCGGAGCTAATTCGATATTTGCCGGCGAAAAATTATTAACTACACCTAATCCGGCATACAATCAGGATATGGAGATGTTTAAATTGTTTGGATTGACCCCTAAAAAAGCCTTCGCCGATTCCGAAGGAGTGCATCCGCATAAACCAAAAGAAGAATTGGTTAAATAATAAACTCTTAGCATGTCAAAAAGTCCTTTGCATCTGCTCAAAGCTATTAAAGAGCGCAAAAGCACAGGCCTTTACCGCGAATTAAAAATTGCAGAAAACGGTATTGATTTTTGGAGCAATGATTACCTCGGTTTTTCAAAACAAGGATTACTCCAAAAAAAAGTAAACCAATTATTCCCAAAAATTTCACAAACAGGATCAACCGGGTCGCGCTTAATTAGCGGCAATTCGGTTTTTACAGAGGAAACCGAAAAAGCGATCGCGGCATTTCATCATTCGGAGGCGGCTCTGATCTTTAATTCGGGTTATGATGCCAATGTAGGATTAATGAGTGTTGTTCCACAAAAAGGGGATCTGATATTGTATGATGAATTAATTCACGCTTCATTGTACGATGGTATTCGTCTTAGTCATGCTTCCCATTATAAGTTTAAACATAACGACGCCAGGGCACTGGAAGAGATGATAGAACGCCATCAACGAACATTTAAAACTATTTATGTTGTTGTAGAAAGTATTTATTCGATGGATGGTGATGAAGCACCGTTAAAACAACTGGTGAAATTAAAAAGCAAGTATAATTTATTTTGGCTATAGGCTGTCACGGTGCCGCTATAGTGGGAAGTAAAGATCTTCGGAATTATCTTATCAATTTTTCGCGTTCATTTATTTATACCACCGCTTTACCGCCGCACAGCATCGCTTGTATTAATGCGGCGTATCAATTATTAAGTGAAACAGATCAGATCGGTCGGTTGCAAAAAAATATTTCGCATTTTAATTTGCGATCTAAAAAAATGAAAGGATTCATTAGTGGAAAAAGCGCTATTCATTGCCGGATCGTTAAAGGGAACAAAACTGTTGATAAAATTGAGAAACTTTTGCAAAGCAGTAACGTATACGTAAAAGCGGTGAAGAGTCCCACTGTAAAAGAGGGATCGGAACGGATCCGCATCTGTTTGCACGCGTTTAATACCGAAAAAGAAATAAATAAATTGCTTACATTAGTAAAATAAATTTTGGAAAGGTATTTTATAACCGGGATCAGTACTAATGTTGGAAAGACATTAGTTTCGGCTATTTTAGCCGAAGCGATGGAAGCGGATTACTGGAAGCCTATTCAATCGGGATACAACGAAGGACGCGATACTGAAACCGTAAAGCAATTGATCTCAAATACCAAAAGCCGATTTCATAAAGAAGCTTTTTTATTAAAAGAACCTGCTTCGCCGCACGTTGCCGCTAAAGCGGAAGGGATTGAAATTGATATTGATTCTTTTATTATTCCTAAAACTAATAACACTTTATTGATAGAAGGCGCCGGCGGACCGCTTGTTCCTATTAACGAGCGTAATTTTGTGATCGATATTGCAAAAAAAGCCGAAGCTGAAATTATTTTGGTTATCAATAGTTATTTGGGATGCATTAACCATTCGTTATTGTGTATAGAGTATTTGTACGCCAATAATTTTCCGTTATGCGGCATTGTACTTAATGGGAATTTTGACGTGGAAGTTGAAAAAGCAATTATTTCTTACAAACCGGTAAATGTTTTGGCACGAATTCCATTCACGTTTAGTCCTAACAAATACTTTGTTTCTCAGATAGCCAAACAGATTGATAAAAAAATCTTTAATGAGCAGCATTTCGCAAAAAGATAAAGATTTCGTCTGGCACCCCTTTACACACTTAAAATCAGCTCAGGAAAACACCATTATTGAACGTGGCAGTGGCGCGTATTTTTTTGATGATAAGGGTAACAAGATCATCGACGCCATTTCTTCTTGGTGGGTTAATTTACATGGGCATTGTCATCCGTATATTTCACAAAAAATAGCGGAGCAATTAGCGAAGTGCGAACATACTATCTTTAGCGGTTATACGCATGAGCCAGCGGTTAATTTAGCGGAGCGCTTAATAAAAATCTTACCGGTCAACCAAAGCAAGGTCTTTTTTTCAGATAATGGCTCAACAGCTGTAGAGGTGGCTTTAAAAATGTCGTTGCAGTATTGGCATAATAAAGGAGAAGAACGAACAACGTTCATTGCTTTCGAAAATGCTTATCATGGTGATACGTTTGGAGGGATGAGTGTGGGAGAGCGAAACGTTTTTACGAATGCTTTTACCAATTTGTTGTTTGAGGTGGTGCATTTTCCTTTACCCAATGAGAAAAATAGTGATCTTATAAAGGAGCAGCTAACCCGCATGATGCAAAACCATAAAATTGCCGGTTTTATATTCGAACCGCTGGTTCAGGGTGCAGCTGGCATGAAAATGTACGGAGCGATGTACCTGGATGAGATCATTAAGCTTTGTAAAGAAAATAAAGTTATCACAATAGCCGATGAAGTTATGACAGGTTTTGGAAGAACAGGAAAGCTCTTTGCCAGTGATCATTTAAAGAATAAACCGGATATTATTTGTTTATCGAAGGGTTTAACGGGAGGTTATATGCCGCTGGGTGTTACCAGTTGTTCGCAATTTATATATGATGCTTTTGTAAGCGACGATAAGCAAAAGACTTTTTTTCACGGGCATAGTTATACAGCTAATCCTTTGTCGTGCACCGCAGCGGTAGCGAGTTTAGATGTGTTGGAAGAAAAAGCCACATTGGAAAGCATTGAAAGGATAAGCAATAGTCATAAAAAATTTCTTGAAAAAATAAAAAGTCACAGGGTTTTGAAGGAGGTGAGACAAACAGGAACGATTCTGGCTTTTGAATTAAATACAGAAGAAGAAACCCATTATCTTAATGCCGCTGCTGAAAAGATCACCGCGTATTTTGCAAAAAAGAACATTTTAATGAGACCACTTGGTAATGTCTTCTATATCTTACCGCCTTATTGTGTCAGTAATGAGGATCTCGAAAATGTGTATACTGAAATTGAAAGCTTTCTTAATAACGAGATCCAGTAATTTGAACACAGAGGTACAGAGTAACTAGAGTTTCACAAAGCCTCTGTGCCCTCAGTATCTCTTTTTTCTCTGTGTTGAAAAGATCAGCGGAATTTACTCTTGGCTATTAAGGTACAGGTAAACCTGCTCACGCAGCACAGTTCATTCTGATCATTATAAATTCGTATGTCCCAAATATGGTTTTTACCCGAAACGCTAATGGCAGTGCAAATTCCGGTAACCACTCCGCTCATTACCGCTTTAATATGATTAGCATTGATCTCAATTCCCACCCCCATAAAAAGTTTTTGATCAACCACACAAAGAGTGGCCACACTTCCAAGCGTTTCTGCCAGGGCCACCGAGGCGCCGCCATGTAACAAACCAAAAGGTTGTTTGGTACGGTTATCTACGGGCATAGAGGCTTTAAGGAAATCATTACCTACTTCGGTAAATACGATATTGAGATGTTCACCTAAAGAGCCTTCATTAAGGGTGTTTATTTCTGTTAAAGTTGGGGTTTTATACCAGATGCTCATGATAATATTGCTAAATTTGTATAAACTTAAGAAGTAAAATCAATAGAATGAAAAAAATTGCCTTAATTATTTTAACTATGGTTTTTAGCTTTTCTTTTACCAAAAAAAGTAACTCCGGCGCATTGCCAAGTATACATAAATTTAAAGCTACGACCATAGATGGAAAGGAGTTTGATTTTAAAACGTTGAAAGGAAAAAAAGTTTTGATCATTAATACGGCGAGCTTATGTGGTTACACACCTCAGTATAAGCAATTGCAGGAAATGTACGATAAATACAAGGATAAGAATTTTACCATTATTGGTTTTCCGTCCAACGATTTTGGACAACAGGAGCCTGGTAATAGTAAAGAAATAAAGGAATTTTGCACAAAGAACTATGGTGTTACATTTCAAATGATGGAGAAAGTTTCGGTGAAAGGAAGTGATATATGTGAAGTGTATAAATGGCTTACCGAAAAAGAGGAGAATGGTGTAATGAGTAGTAAAGTGAAGTGGAATTTCCAGAAATACCTCATTGATGAGAATGGTGCTTTATATGACACCGTTTCTACACTTCAAAAGCCGGATTGCAAAAAGATCGTGAACTGGATAGAAGGAAAAAAGTAGGCGGCAATAAAAAAGTAAAGTATGAAATTAGATATTTTAGCAATAGGTGTTCATCCGGATGATGTCGAATTATCCTGTAGTGGCGTTATTTTAAAACATGTTGCCGCCGGAAAAAAAGTGGGAATTCTTGACCTAACTCTTGGCGAACTCGGAACGCGAGGTAACGCAAAATTGCGAACCAAAGAAGCCATGCATGCCGCTAAAGTTTTAGGTGTTGAATTTCGCGAGCAACTGAACATGCGTGATGGCCTTTTTGCGAACGATGATAAACACCAGATCCAGATCATTGAAGTATTAAGAAAATATCAGCCGGAGATCGTACTGTGTAATGCGATAAGCG
>JBGASH010000059.1:0-16570 GCA_044229775.1 Bacteroidia bacterium | reverse complement strand
AAAGCGCCAGCAGCTCCATCATTAACACTTATTTATGGAAGGTGAACAACGAAACTGCAGGCAGCAATACTTATTTAAATGATTATTGTTTTGACAAAGCCCGTATCAATACCATTCAGTTAAAAGCGACGGATAACAACGGCTGTTCTAATTCAACCACTGTTTCAGTTGAAACCTATCCTAAACCTCATGCCACTTTCGAAATTAGCGGTGTTTATACAACAGATGAGCCTGAAGTAACTTTTATGGATAACAGTTTTGATAATATAAAATCACATTTCTGGTATTTTGGAGATGGAACTACTTCCACCATTAACAATCCTATTCATCTTTTTAAAGACGAGCCGGTGACCTACAAAACTTTTTTAGTGGTTAAAAACATTTACGGTTGCGCCGATACTGCGGTAAAAGAAATTAAAATTGAGCAGATCCCTGTTATTTATGTTCCAAACGCCTTTACACCTAACGGTGATGGTCTAAACGACTTATTCAATGCCAAAGGCGTAGCCATTAAAGATTTTAAAATGCGTGTTTTTGATCGCTGGGGTGAGAAAATATTTGAAAGTTCTGATATTGCTAACGGTTGGGACGGCACCATTAAAGGAAAAGAAATTAAAAATGATACTTATACCTGGATGATCGATTATGCCACGATTAAAGGAAAAGCAGACACGATGACAGGACATGTGGAGTTGATTAAATAAATTTAATATTAACGCCATGAAAAAACTATTCTATTCGGCCATCGCCGCACTTTTATCATTCGGTATTAATGCTCAAGGCTCACAGGCAGTCGCTTTCCAACACGGTGTATACGAGAATTTCCCATTAAGCGGTGCTTTTCAATCGCGGGTGGATCAAATTGCCGCTTGTGGTTTCAAATACATTTTAAATTATAAAAGCTTAGCGCGCCAGGATTATTCCAAAACGCATTTGACGGCATATGCCAATTACATTAATTCAAAAGGATTAAAGATCATTTGGTCGGTAAAGGCATTGGAACAATCAAGTGCCGACGGCACAACCGGTTTTCAAACCAGCATGCCAACATTATGGAATGAGTTGGGCGCAACAAGCAATAATGATTTTACCACTAAGCTCATTCTTTTTTTCAAAACATTTCCTGCCACGTGGGGATATTATGTTTTGGATGAACAAGGTGACCCAACAGCTATTTTAAATTTGAAAAATCTGGTAACTGCGGCCGACGCCTCTCATCCTACCCTTTCATTACCGCCATGCCATGTTGTTGGCGGTTATACAAAATATAAAAATACCGGAACCGTAGTTGCTTCCGATCCTTATCCTATTGGAAGGACAATGACACTTGCGGGAGATTCCGCCTGGGAAACGCCCTACATCAATAAATTATGTGATACCGCAAAAGCATGCGGACAAACCATTGTGCCCATTTGCCAGGCAATTAACATGCTTGCTACATACAGTTGGAGTTTTACAAACAGTCATTGGCCCAGTTTAAATGAAATGAAATGTGAGATCTCACGCTGGAGAACCGTCGCCAATGCCAAAGGCGTTACCATTGAATTTATGATGTGGTATTCGTATTTCGACATTTTTTCAAATAGCGCTTTTAATTTCCAGTGGAACAGCGTCTGTCCTATCCCGGCTTCAACAACTGGGCTCAACGAATCCGAAACACAAATTACTTCTGCTACTATCTTCCCAAATCCATTCAATTCCAGTTTCATAATTAAAATTCCTGAACATACGGTGTTGAATAATGCTGTGATGAGAATTTATGACCTATGTGGCAAGGAAGTCAAAACAGTACCGATAAGCGATAATGAAATACGCGTTAACCGCGATGAATTGAAAGACGGCATTTATTTTTACACGCTTTTTAATGATGGACAAAAAAAAGAAAGCGGAAAACTAGTGGCGAACTAACGTCTGCCTTTTACACAATTTAAAGAAACACTGAAAGGAAATCCGACACTAGACAAGAAGGGTTGAGCTTATTAAATAATTAAAATGGATCAACATCGATCTGCACTCTAAAATTTCCGGATTTATTAGTTGAATGCAATTGATTTATGTGATCGGCCAGGTAATTTCTGATCTGCGAAGAAGGCGAGGCTTTGTCAACTTTCAACAAGATCCGCTTGTAATACGAATTTTTTATTTTTGAGACCAAAGGAAACTCAGGTCCCAATAAATTCTTACCAAAAAATGCTTTTAATTCTTCTGCCAGTTCCTGACTAAGATTATTAACGGCGTTCACATCCTTTGAAACTACTTTTAGTTCTATCAAACGCGAATAAGGCGGATAATTATACTGTTCGCGCTCGGACAATTGATTGCCATAAAATAATTTCATATCGCCGCTAATGATATATTGCATCAACGGATGCGCCGGTTGCGAAGTTTGAATGAACACTTTTCCCTTTACATTTTTTCGCCCTGCCCTGCCGCTAACTTGCGTAATTAATTGCCAGGCCCTTTCGTGAGAGCGAAAATCAGGAAAGTTAATAATGGAATCGGCATTCAACACGCCAACCACGCTCACATGATCAAAATCCAAACCTTTAGTGATCATTTGTGTTCCTATAAGAATATCAATGTTCCTATCCTCAAAATCATCAATGATCTGTTTATACGCAAACTTACTGCGGGTGGTATCCAGATCCATTCGCGCGATCTTTGCTTCGGGAAACATGATCTCAATTTCTTCTTCGATCTTTTCGGTGCCCATGCCTTTATACCGAAGCTCATTTCCACCGCAGGCGCTACAGCTTTGAGGCGGTGCTGTTGTATAACCACAATAATGACATTGTAGTTTGTTGGAATGCTTATGATAAATTAAAGCCACATCGCATTGCACACAGTGTGGTACCCAGCCACAAGTGGCACATTCGGTGTAAGGGGCGAATCCCCTCCGGTTTTGAAATAAGATCACTTGCTCCTTATTTTTCAAAGCGGCGTTCATGGCGTCGAACAAAGGCGGCGTGAGAACCGATTTTTTTTGATGTGTGAATTCAAAATGCTTCACATCACAAATGATCATTTCATTGGCACTGTGTTTGGTGAAGCGTTCATGCAGTTCTACAAAACCATATTTTCCTTTGGTAGCATTGCTGTAAGATTCGAGCGAAGGTGTACCTGAACCCAATAAAACTTTTGCTTTATGAAGCGTAGCAAGATAAATGGAAGTATCGCGGGCATGATAACGTGGGGATGGATCGTGCTGTTTGTAAGAATAATCATGCTCCTCATCAATAATGATCAATCCCAGATCTTTGTAAGGTAAGAACATGGCCGAGCGTGGACCCAAAATGATCTTATAAGGTTCCTTTTTTTGAAACGCCTTATCATTATTTTGCTCTAAAACATTATTCCAGATCTCCACTCTTTCATTCTCACTGAATTTGGAATGATAAACCCCTACCTGGTCGCCAAAATAATGACGCATTCTGGTAATTAACTGTGTTGTTAAAGCGATCTCTGGTAGTAAATACAATACTTGTTTGCCTTTTTTTATCGTCTCTTCTATCAAATGCGCGTAGATCTCCGTTTTACCACTACCCGTTATCCCGTGTAATAAAGTGACATCATGCATTTCAAATGACTTTTTTATTTCTTCAAAGCTTTTTTGTTGTGGATCGGTGAGCTCCTTTTTAAAAACATGCGTTTGTTCATTCGACAACCGACCAATTTCAAACTGCTCTTCATCAAAAATTTCCTTTTTAATTAAGGCGTTTACCGTTCCCGCATCGGCTTTGCCGCTAAGCTCGGATTTTTTTACCCACTCCTTTTTTCCTGCTGTCTTAATAAGATGTAGAAAATGTAATACTACTTCTGCCTGTTTAAAGGCTTTTTTCTCGAGCTTATCAAGTAATTCCTTCAATTCGGTTTCCGATGAATACTTTGAATTCAATTTCACAAACGGAACGATCTTTGGTTTATACTTGTCTTTTACCTCTTCGTAAACCTCAACAGCATTCTTTTTAATGAGATCGTTCACCAATTTGTGCACCGTTTTAATATTCAAGCGTTTTGCGGCATCCTCAAAACTGATCGTTCCGGAGGCATGCAAAGCATCTATCAATTGGTGTTCTTTATCAGTAAAAAAAGAATGATCACATTCCTCAAAATTAAAAGCCGAATTTAATTGTAAATGAGAAACGCTGCTGAGCTTTAATGCCGATGGCAACGCGGCGTTCATTACTTCACCCGGACCAGCCATATAATAAAACGAGATCCAGTCCCACAATTTTAACTGCGTTTCTAAAACAATTGGTTTATCATCCAAAACCGAATCAATGTATTTGGCCGTGTAATCGGTAGGCGCGTTGGTGTGCACCGAATAAACAATTCCGGTGTAAAATTTTGATTTCCCAAATTGCACCAGTACACGTTTCCCAATCGCTACCACATCATTTAATTCAACGGGGATCCGGTAGGTGTATTTTTTTGGTACAGCTAACGGTACTATGATGTCTGAAAAATAGGTAACGCGTTCCAATTTACTTAATGAATTCAATTATTAAACGTTCAGAACTTGATGGGTTGTAGGTATTCAGTTGATAGTCGCCAAAAATTTTTCCGATCTTAAACCCTACCTTACTGGCATAATCCATAAAATCGCTCAGTTCGTACAAACAGACCTTCTCTTCAAAAACACTTTGTTTTTCGCCATCCTTCACTTCGATCTTCTTTATGATGGTGTTCGCTTCAACCCGTTTTGAGATCTTAAATTTTATCCCGTCGATGTTTTTCTCAATGCTATTTTCTAAATTCTTAATTATAAACTCGCGATTAAAAAAATCAATAATGAACCTCCCTCCCGGTTTTAAAGAATGATGAACATTCCTAAACACTTTTAACGTATCGTTGCTTCTTTCAAAATAACCTATACTGGTGAATAAATTCAACACATAATCAAAATAATTTATCCTGAAAGGTTGCCGCATATCATGCACATAAAATTCAAGTCCTGCTTTGGTTTCGGCCGATGCGCACAAAATACTGTTGGTTGAAAGATCGGTTCCAATTACTTTACAACCTTTTTTGCTCAAATAAACAGCATGCCGTCCTTTGCCACAGGCCAGATCCCAAATTTCATCCTTTGGTGTTAAATGCAAATAGGAAGAGAGATTATCGATAAACTTTGCAGCTTCCGTTTCATCTCTGTTCTTATAAAGAATAAAATAATACTTTGAATTGAACCAATCCTTAAACCACTCCGCTTGCATGAAACCAAATTACTAAAAATAAAAACACCCCTGAATATTTTCAGAGGTGTTGTTAATTAATTTTTCTTAAGACTATCGGGCCGTCACCTTTACGTATTGGTGTTTTTCAAACTCCGCCTTTCTTTCAATATGATCTTCGTGCCAACCCGGACCACCTACTACCGATGTAAGAACGAATTTCAACTTCTTCACATCGCCTCCTTTAGCTTCAACAGCCGCAAGAATTTTATCCTTAGTGTTTGTGGCTCTTGATTTGGATAATTCTTTGTTGTCTTTAAAGCTGATCATAGTAGGAACTTTAGAAGCGCTGGAATTAATAGTTACGTTTATGCTCTTCTTTTTTGACTGGGTTAAGGCCACCACATTATCAATAAATGTTCCCCAATCATCATCATCGTCAATTTGATTTTTATTGTAAGTAAAGTAATGTTCAAATTTACCCGGAGATAATTTAACTTTTACCACCGACGTAGTAGTACCGGTACCGGTGGTTGTAGTGGTAGTTTTTGTAACAACCGCAATAACCGCCTTGTTAGACACATCTAAAAACAAAGTTTTATTATACGTTTTGCTGGTATTTGTATTGGCAGTGGTAAAATAAGTTTTTGCCGAAGCAACATCGCCTATTGAAGCCGATAGGTCATAATTAACGCCTGGTTCAACCTGAACGGTCTCAATGCGTCCTTTTTTATCTGTTTTAGCCTCGTGCCTGCTGCCATCATTACCGCTCAATACCACAATTGCATCAGCAATTGGTTTTTTTGTTTTAGGATGTACAACAGTAACATTAAGTACCAATTTGTATTTTGAAGGAGTAGCGCTAACCACTTTACCATCTAAATATAAAAGTTGGGTGAGCAATTTGCTTTCTTTGATGCCGGCGGTCGTTATAACAGCCATTGCTTTTTTACCATCCTTGTTTACGTAAATACTATACGTGTTCTCTGCTACCAGTTTCAAACTCTCAACAACGCCATTCTTATCAGTGGTCATAAGTGTATCAGCTGGAATTTTATGAAGTTTATCTGTAACGGTTACTTTGGCTTCTTTTACCGTTTTCATTTCTTTATGACTGTTCAGTACAACCACGTTTAAAAGAATTCCTTTGTCAACGATCTTAACGTGACCCACCATCTTGATCGGCTCTAAATTGATCTCTTTTTTGATCTCCTGATAAACCAGATCGTTACTAACAAATACATCTTCATTGTAAAATTCCTCTCCATGCGATTGGTAAGAAAAATTATATTCCTTACCGGGAGGTAAGATCGTTGTAAAAGTTCCGTTCAATTTAGGACGATATTGCCCAACTACCTCACCCGATTGCTTGTCAGTTACGATCACCATGATGTCTTCCGGTAAATTTTCACCTTCGGCCGCCACGATCTGTCCTTTAAATAACACCAGTGGACTTTCACCGGCTTTAGGTACAGTAAGCTTATAAATATCCTTGTCGCCCAAACTTCCGTCGTCGTGAAAAGATGAAAAATAAGAACGTTTGCCGTCTGGAGAAGTTACATAGAACACGTCGTCATCAGGTGTATTAATTGGGTGACCTAAGTTAAATGGGTCCGAAAATTTTCCTTCATCGTCAATAATAGAGAACATTAAATCGAAACCTCCCATTGAGCGGTGACCTTTTGAAGCAAAGAAAAATGTTTTTCCATCAGGATGTATAAATACCCCTTCTTCATCATATTCTGTATTCAGTGGTTCGCCAATGTTCAATGCTTTACTCCATTTTCCGTTCGGTAATTTTACACAACGGTAAATATCACGTCCGCCTTTTCCGCCCGGTCTGTCGGAAACAAAATACAAGATCGTACCATCAGCGTTCAAACAGGCGTGCGATTCCCAATATTTGGTATTCACATCCGATCCAAAATCCTGAAGCGAACTCCATGTTTTTCCATCCCATTGCGAATAATAAAGATTACCGTTACCACCATCATCGCGATATACAATAAGTGTTTGTCCGTCGGGACTAAGGTTAATGGATGCCTCGTGACCATTGGTATTTACGTATTCTCCTACGCTTACTGGCTTGGTCCAACGGCCTTCATCATCTTTATATGAAACTACAATATCTTCGAAGAACTGTCCGTCGGGCGTTTTTTCTCCTCCAACGTTTTGAGGACGACGCGTGGTATAGATCATTGTTCTTTCGTCGGCACTTAAGCACGGACTGTATTCAGGGTATTCGCTGTTAATGCTATCACCCATATTGGTGAGTGTGATGTTCATTGGAACAGCCACTAATTCTTTAGCATAATCGGCATGGGCATGATGGTAATCAATTTCTTTTTTCCATCTTTTATCATTTGGTACCTGCGCCCGAAACTTCTCGTACCAGGTAATGGCATCATCAAATTTATAATTAAGATGCAGGGATTGTCCATAATAAAAGTACGCTAATGGCGGTGCCGCCTTTTCGGTAGCGTCGTCCATTTTGTAATTTTTGCTGATGTTAGTTACGGCTTTTGCCAGATAATATTCCGCTTTTGTTTTATGAATATGCGACTTTAAATAACAGGTACCTACAAGGTAATTGATGTTGGCTGATGAAGAATCCAATTCATAAGCCCTGATGAAATTTTTCAAGGCCTGATCGAAGTTTTCTTCCAGGATCAGCAAGGAACCTTCACGAAAAAAGTCCTTATAACCACCATCCTGCAATTGGGCACTAGTTTGAAGGGTAAAAAAGGTAATTAATAGTAATAAAATCTTCTTCATTTTTGAATTTTGGTAAAAGTGCAAATATAGCCATTTATTAGATAAAACCTACTTTTTGTAGTCAAAATCAGGGTTTTAGCCCATTTTTTTTTGTTAACATAAAAATTCTTAATTTTGCTTAGCAATGTCACAAAAACCGTCCATATTTTAATCGCTTCTTTTTTGCTTTTATGCACCATTTGGGCGGCTACTCCTAAGGCCTATATTCATAGTTTATTAGATCACAAACACAACACCACTGCTGTGCTATGTGAAACATCGGAAACCAACGGATGGCGCTCAGGATTATGTACTTCGACAACAGCAAGACCTCTGTTTACTTCACTATTTTGTTCATTAACCATTTTATACCGGCAACTGAAGAAGAAGCTTATTTTTCATCCTAACCATGGTTACGAGTCCTTTAAGGGCCTCATCGATTCTTCAAGAGCCCCTCCGGCTGTTTAATTTTTTCTTTTGGTTCTAAAAAAATTCATCCGATAGTTTTATTGGGTCTTATTATTTAATTACGTTTAATGGATTTTGCAAAAAAAATAAGGGTATTGATCTTCGCGACTTTAAAAATCACGTTGTGTCTTGTTTTTATTTTTAATGTTCTTTCAGGTAGTTTCCACAAACATGAAGAAACTTCTTTATTTGCGGATCAGATATGTTCGGGCGAAAAAGAGCTTGACCCTTGTCATCGTTATCTTGTGCATCATGAAGAAAGCACCGACTGTAACGGTTCCCACCTCCATTTTCAAAACAAAGAACATGAATGTTTTTTCTGTAAACATTTTAAGGAAAGAATAAATTACATCGTTCCTAATTTCGTTTTATTGAACCTTTCCAGTCATTTCACTGAAAAAATAGCACCCGAACCCTTCGTTTTTAAAATCCTCCATTTATCCTCTTATTTAAGGGGTCCTCCTTTAGCAGTTTAATTTTTTGGTAAATGCAGAAACAATCTGCTCTCATTTATTAATTTTTTAAACTTATTCTAATGAAACAATTTTTATTATTGACTTTCGCTTTTTGCGGAGTCGTAAAGCTTAGCGGTCAAAATTCCCTAACCGGAACTATAAAAAGCAAAACAAATAACGAACCTATTGTTGGCGCAGTAGTATATTTCCCCGATCTAAAAACCGGCGTGGTATCAGGAGCAGATGGAACATATAAAGTAAATAAACTTCCAGTGATCAAAACGATTTTGCAAGTAAAGTCTATAGGTTATAAAACAGTTGTGAAACAGGTCGATCTTTCTGTTATTCAGAATTTAGATTTTGAATTGGAAGAATCGGTTATTGAAGCCGATGAAGTAGTGGTAACCGGCACATCACACGCCACCGAAATAAAACGCAACCCCATTCCAATGGTGTCTATTGATCAAAAGTATTTAATGCAGAATTCAGGTACGAACGCTATTGACGCGATAATAAAAGTTCCCGGACTCAGTGCCGTGTCAACCGGACCAAATGTTTCTAAACCTTATATAAGAGGATTAGGTTATAATCGCGTTTTGACCTTATTTGATGGCATGCGGCAAGACGGACAACAATGGGGCGATGAACATGGCATTGAAATTGATCAGTACTTAATAGATCGCGTGGAAGTAGTAAAAGGTCCTGCCAGTTTAATATATGGCAGCGATGCCATCGCAGGAGTAGTGAATTTATTACCGGCAAATACGGCGCCTGAAGGAACTATAAAAGGACTCCTTCAGGGTAATTTTCAAAGTAATAATATACAGATCGGAAACTCATTTTCTTTGGCAGGAAACCAAAAAGGTTTCGTATGGGGAATGCGCGTCTCTAAAAAAATAGCCGCCGATTATCAAAACAAATACGATGGTAGAGTTTATGGAACAAAATATAATGAAAGTGCCTTTAACGCTTATTTGGGATTAAATAAAAGCTGGGGCTATTCTCACGTAAATTTTACAATATATGATAATTTGCAGGAGATACCGGACGGAAGTCGCGATTCAACTACCAGGAAATTTACGAAACAGATCTCAGAAGAAGATACGTTAAGACCGATCGTAAGCGAAAGTGATCTGAATTCTTATGCCATCTCGGTGTTACATCAGCGTGTTCAGCATTATAGAGTTTATTCAGACAATAATTTTATTTTAGGAAAAAGTAAATTGGGCTTAAAATTAGGATACCAGCAAAGTTACCGTAGAGAATTCGGTCACCCTCAGGCCCCGGATATTCCCGCCTTAAGTCTTTTATTGAATACTTATACTTATGATATTAAATATCATTTGCGAGAGTTAAAAGGATGGGAAACAACTATCGGAGTAAACGGCATGTATCAGCAAAATAAAAATAATAACGCCACTGAGTTTGTAATTCCCAATTATCATAGTATAGATGCAGGACCCTTCGCTTTTATAAAAAAATCATTTAAGAAATTTGATTTTTCGGCCGGTGCGAGATATGATCTAAGATCTTTTCAAAACGAAGCAATGTTCACTAAACCTGATCCGGCCACTGGTTTTGAAACGCAAACGCCGGTTGATGCCAATGATACCAATGTGGTAAAGCAATTTGATTCCTATAAACATACTTTTTCTGGTTTTAGCGGGAGCATGGGTGCTACTTACAACGTTAACGACAATTTATGCTTTAAAGCCAATTTCGCAAGAGGATACCGCTCACCGAATATTGCCGAAATATCAGCAAAGGGTGTACATCCAGGAACAGGCTTTGAACAATTGGGCGACGCCAATTTTAAACCGGAGTTCAATTTACAGGAAGATATGGGAGTGTTTTTTGACAATGAGCATATTTCGGGAAGCATTGAAGTGTTCAACAATATTATCAGCAATTATATTTATAATGAAAAACTTTTAAGTTTAAATGGCGGTGATTCCATTTTTATTCAGGGGGGCAATGCTTATCCTGTTTTTAAATTCAAACAAACCAAAGCGCAACTGTATGGCGGCGAATTTAGTTTTGATATTCATCCTCACCCACTCGATTGGTTACATTTTGAAAACACCGCTTCTATAGTTTATGCAACAAATTTAGGAGGTAACAGCGCCAACATTACCGATAGCACAAAGTACCTTCCTTATATCACACCTTTTCATACCAGTTCGGAACTTCGAGCCGATTTCAAAAAGAAAAAAGGGTACTTTTCAGCCTTATTCATTAAAGTTGGCGTACAATTTTATGCCGCTCAAAACCGGGCCTTTACTGCTTATAATACCGAAACTAAAACACCTGGATATACTTTACTTGATGCAGGATTTGGATCAAACATCATTAATAAAAAAGGAAAAACCCTATTTAGTATTACCCTTTTGGGAAATAATTTATTGGATGCAGCGTATCAAAGTAATATGAGCCGACTAAAATATTTTGATAATTATCCTCATAATTATACCGGTCGTACCGGCATCTACAACATGGGTAGGAATTTTAGTTTAAAGTTGCTGATACCTATTGGGTAGTAGTCCTGCTATGAAATATTAAAAGAAATTACTACTTTTATTAAATGTTAAAGCGGCTATCAAAAGCGTTAGTAATTCTCTGTTTTATTACAAGTAGCAATTCTTTTGCCCAAAGTTATGTTTTCATTCCCGGCACCACTTACATCACCAATTTAGATACCGGTCAGATAGGGATCTTAGCTGGCATTACTTTTTCAAATACCGGAACCAGCAGTCTTAATTTCAGCTGGAACCTTATTTCGCAAAATATTTTAAGCGATTGTTCATTCGCCATGTGCAACAATGGCGAATGCTTAGGGAATTTACCTGTTAGCGGAACCATGTCGGCCATTGATGCCGGACAAACCGGGTTCTTAAAATTTCACATGAACCCAGGAAAAACCATGGGCACTAATATTTTTAAATACACTTTAACCAACGGCAGTAAAACCGATACCCTAACTTACATTGTGGTTGTTGGAAACCCAACGGGTATTGCAAATTATTCTAATAACAATATGACAATTACTACCTACCCTAATCCTGCGGTCGATCTTATTTATTTTACAGGAATAAAAAAGGGAGATGTTGAGTTATATAACCTTAACGGTTCACAGGTGCTTAAAAACACTTTTAGTTCACAAAACAATTCGCTGAATTGCGAAAAACTGGATTCTGGAATTTATTTCTATAAAATTCTTGATGCAGGATCCTTGATCGGGTCGGGAAGAATTTCAGTTTCCCATTAATTTATCCTTTTAAAACTGAAAATAAATAAAGGGCTGCATTTCGGCGCTCATCAGTTGGTACATCACAAATACAACTATTACTACCGTTAATGCCATACCATAATAAGGCATTTCGGCAAAGTAAGTGCGGTATTTGTTTTTTATGGATGATGGGATCCAATGAATCAAATAACCTATAAGGATCAACGACAACACCCCGGAATAATCGTAAACGATCTTAAAGAATAATTCAGGTGCGAAATGGTTTGTAATTCGGTCAAAGATCAAATTCACGGTGGTTAGGCTATCGCTTCTGAAAAAGATCCTTGTGAAACTGATAAATGTTAATGTAACAAGTACTGCAACCATTTTCACCACGAACGAATTGGATCTTTTAAATGGCGATATCTTCAGCCAAAGTTTATGGATCACCAAACCCAAACCATTTAATCCGCCCCAGATGATAAATAACCAACTGCTGCCATGCCATAATCCGCCCAATAACATCGTCACCATTAAATTCACATTGGTGTTAATTGACTGGCGAAAGGCTTTACTAAAATAAGCGATCATCACAAACACAATGGCAACGCCAAATAAAATAAGCAATAACCACAGTTTACCGGTAAGCATTACCAAAAAAACTGATAATACCGCTATTGCAATATATGAACCAATAGTTCCCTCCCTGTTTCCACCCAATGGGATATACAAATATTCTTTTAACCAGGTGGATAAAGAGATATGCCAGCGCTGCCAAAAATCACTGGTATTTTGCGCTTTGTATGGCGAATTAAAATTGGTTTTTAACCGGAAGCCCAACAACAGGGCCACACCAATAGCAATATCGGTATAACCCGAAAAATCCATATAGATCTGCAAAGAGTATCCGAAAACACCCATAACGGCCTCTACCCCTGTGTAATAATTTGGATTATCAAACACACGGTCCACGAAATTTATAGCAATGTAATCGGCCACGATCTTTTTTAGTAAACCGTTCAAGATCCAAAATAAGGCCATGCCAAATTCTTTTTTATTGAGCGAATACGGCTCATATATCTGGTATAAAAAATCGTGCGCCTTTACTATGGGCCCCGCCACCAAATGTGGAAAAAAACAAACAAAGAAGCCGTAATCAAAGATATTCTTCACTGGCGTTACCTTGCCCCTGTACATATCGATGGTATAAGAAATAGATTGAAACGTAAAGAAAGAAATACCTACCGGCAAGATCAGCTTATCCACACTAAAGTGCTTTCCTAAAAACGAATTTGTGAACTGCGAAAAATAATTAAAGAACTCGAACCGGGTATGAAATAATTCATTGGCGCTTTGGGTAAAAAAATACGCGTACTTAAAATATCCCAATAAAATCAGGTTAAAACAAATGCTAATGGTAAGATAAAGTTTCTTCTCTCTTGTACTCTTTGCTTTAAAGATAAGCCTCCCCCAATTATAATTCGCAAAATGGTAAATAACAACAGAATTAGAAAAACGCCACTCGTTTTTCCAATAAAGAAAAAACCAGTAATAAAATAAATATTGAAAGGGCATATTTTTATAAACAAAACTGTAAATGGCCAACACCACCGCGAAAAAACCCAAAAGAACAATTGCGTAAAAAGGAGCGGTTTTCCTTCTACAAAAGAAAAAATTGTTTTTATGTAATTTATCCCTTCTTCCATTTTTATTACCGCCTATTTTATTTTACTGTTGTTTCGGTAACTTTTATCAATGGCGTCGAACATCAACTGTGCAATTATCTGGTAACCTCTCGGACTAAAATGTACCTTGTCTTTTGCGGCTAAACCGGCTTTGTACCATTTATAAATGGATTTATATCCTCCCATTACGCCGTAAAGGTCCCACACAGCGGTTCTGTGCTTCTCCATTAACTCAAACATGGCTTCACTCGCTTTTATGGGGCGTTTGTTCGATGTTTTTCGTTTAATGTAATTATCGCTAATGTAGTTAAATGCCAGCACAATCAGGAGGCTTCTCTCACGAGCGTGATCAAACTGTCATAATGTTCAATATAATCTTCTTTATTAAAATCTTTTCCCTGCGTATCGTTTACACCTAATGAAAAAATGATCAGATCAGGTTTTATGGTCCCTAATTGTTCACCAAATAAATTACAACGCAAATACGAGTTGCTGGCGGCACCATTCACGCCAAAACCGGCGTAATAAAATCCGGGCTTAGAGTTCTCTAAACTAAAGCCATATAACATCAGGTCTTTTCTAATGGTATCGATTTTGGTTAAACTAAAATTCACCGAATCAATAAAGTCATCAAATTCAAATAAGATGTAACCTTTATCCATACATTCTTCCGTATGCTTTACAGGTAATGGTAACAGGTCGATCTGAAAACTTGGATTAAAATTGTAATAGAGTTTTAAAGAATTGAATTTGGTGTGATGCTTGTTCTCTAATAATTTAACACCAAAGGTATCTGAGCTGTCATTGGTCACAGCAGCAATACCTGCCATTCCTAAATCGCCACACATTTCCTTAGCGCATCGGAAACGTTTCAATCGCCGTGGTAAACGTTTTAAAATAATGCACGAGCTATTAGTTGCAACCAATTTGTATGGAATAAATTTTTTTACTTTGCTGGAAATTCTGAATGCCTTAACATTACTAATGAGTTTATCGCTCAGTTACCGGCCCATAGCTCTTAACGAACCCCATAGTAGTGACTATAGTTTACCTGCTCTTGATACACTTGTCTTAAGCGTATGATCTGCCATTCATCGTAAGTGCTATCCCTTCAAATATTATAATTTTTATCTTGGAGTAATCCACAAAGGTAAATTATATGGATCGCGTTAAAGAAAAAAACGCTCACGCTGAATAACCAGAACAAACGTACCGTACCGTAAAAACTATTTTTTGTGTTGACCTGATATAAACGTGATATAATCGTTTATAAGAGATGAATATAAAGCGTTGCAATTTTGCGCGCCCCGCCTGCGCTAAAATGAATATAATCTTTTGCCGCTACCCCCTTGTCTACCCATGCCACCATGCTGTTTCGACCGCCCATGCAATCGTACATATCAAAAAACGCGCAATCGGTATCAAAGGCCGCCTGCCTTATCGCGTCGCGCAGATCTTCCAATACAGGATGCGTTACGTATTCGGTACCTTGTTTTACGCTCATATCTGCCGGACCTATTACTAAAATAGAAGCTTGTGGCGCCAGTTTTTTTATGGTGTAGATCTGCGCCTTTAAATATCCCGCATAGCGTATTGCTTGTTCTTTATCTTTCAAGTAAGGCAACGTGTTTCCGCCAAACTGCAAAATAATTAACCGCACATTGAGGTGATCATAAAACTGTTTGAGTTGCGAATAATTGGTTTGATTAAAGAAGGTTCCGGAGCTGCCTCTTAATCCCATGTTATCAACCATCACCCCTTTGCTTCCTTCGAGCGACACGCCGTAAAAATCGGGACTATCATTCCCTTTAAATTTTAATTCGTGACTAAGCGAATTAGGGATGATAGCATAATCCTTTATATTGAAGTTGCCGCCTTTTTGCAAACTGTCGGTGCTGCGCAATAAACCCGAATCGTAAAACTCGCAAAGTAATTTTGATTTTGAACCGCCATAGAATAATTTAAGATGGGTGTACGCCGCCGCTTTTGCACCACCGATCTTTGTAGTTTGAATTTTTACCCAGGCATTCTTATCATCCTGGGCGCTATCGCTGGTGCTTTTAAAATCGGCAAATCGGGTAAAATGCGCCATTACCCCAAAATTATTATGCGGCACCCGCTTATCTTTAAACGCGAAGATACCATAACGGTCCCACCCCTCACTCCAGCTAATTTTATTGATCACGCTGGGCGCAACGGGCATAAGTGAGATCAAACCCGGACCTTCGCCACCAAATTGGTTTTGTAATTTCATCCTAAGGTAGTCACTGATGCGGTCGCCTTCAATTTGCGAATCGCCATAATGCAACACACGGATACTTTTTGTTTCGGCACCAATAAATTTTAAAGAACTGAAAAAATTATCCATTGCCGTTTTGGTCGGTGTTTTATATTGAATAGTGGTAACCAGTTTAATGTTGGTGTCAACCGGTACCACGCCATTTTCTTTCACCGAAACGGTATCGGATTTAACTACTTTAACAACGGTGTCATTGTCTTCAATTTTCTCAACCGAATCGGCTAAAGCAATGATCTTTGAAATGTCGGCTTTCTTTTCTACGGTCTTTACCTCAAAAAAAGAATTTAAAGCCGGGAAATTAAGCGCAAACTTTTCGGAAACGGTAACGCCCTTTTCGGGGAAAACAGCAGCTACACCTGCCAGCAAAACAAAAATAATTGCCAAAAATAATAAGGTATACCTAGGCTTATGCGTCATCGAAACCTTAATATTAAAGAAAAAGAAAATTAATTGCCTAAACGAATGGATTAATTCTTCACAATGAATTTTTGATAAAAGTGGGCTGAATTATG
>JBGASH010000058.1:0-16711 GCA_044229775.1 Bacteroidia bacterium | reverse complement strand
TAACTAAGAGTAAATTAAAAATTATGAGTCGTCTCATTTTCAGTTATATTATTGTAAGATGATCAACCGTTGCTCGGTTGTTTTATCGCCACAAATTAATTTTAGCAGATAAACTCCTTTGGTTAAATTTTCAGGCATTTCGGCATTTACAGAATGAAAACCTTCATTTTGCTTTTGGGATAAGAGCCGAGCACATTCTTTTCCCTGCAGATCGCAAACAGCAATTACTATTTCAGAAGGTGAGCTAAGCGAATAATTAATCTTAAAATTCGAAACTATCGGATTAGGATAAACATTGAACCCATATACAGTCTTTGGCGTTTCATTTACCGATAAGGGATCGCCCAATATCAATGATGTGCTTCCTGGAGAATCGCCGGTAGTACTGGCATTACCATTAATAGCGTTACCGGCTGCGTAGATCTTTACTTGGCCGCCAACCGGCGCCACCCATTCAAATGAAAATGAAGCGCTGCCCGATCCGGTTTTTGGCGTTGAGTGCGTGGCGTTCTTACGTAAACCGAAATTACCAAATTGCACACCTCCAAAACCCGTGGTCATTGTTCCTGCATTGGTATTAGAGGTGTTAAGGATCTCGGCATCGAATCCAAAAAAAGAAAAATTAGGATTACTAACATCAATAGAAATAGTGTAGGTTTGTCCCGGTACATAAGTACCTGCAACAAAAACAGGGGATGCCGAAATTGTAACGCCCGAAATACCGTTTCCTCCACTGTGACAGGTGGCGCAGGTAGTTTCGGAGGGAGAACCTGTTTTTCCAACAATTCCCCCGCTGCTTTTCTTATTGATAAATGAAGAAGAGGCGAGCATTATAGCAAGTGAAAAAGTAATTAAGAAAACTTTTCGCTTCATAAAAGTACAAATCAGCCTACAAGTTACCCCAAAATCGGATAAAAACCGAATTTTTTTTGTTGTTTTCGACAAATCAAAAGTATACCCCGTTTAACTTTTCTTATCTTTATAACCACCAATGAGAAGGTCGTATCATTATATAGTCATTTTAATTTTTTTGTGTTCCATATCACGATCGCAAACTACTCCCGATTATAAAGGGAATTCGATGTTTGACCTAAAAAATTATAAAGCCGATCCGCGTGACCGCCTTATCCTGGAAATAAACAGAACCACCTGGTTAAATCCACCGCCGGGCATCAATATAAGTTGGAAAAGTATTGGCGTTAATTTTGTGCTGATGTTCGATAAACCGCTGGGAGGTTCCAATTTCAGTATCGGATATGGTATGGGAATTTACAGTCACAACCTGCATTCTAACGCCGAATTCATTTATCAGCTCGATAGCAATAATAAAAATCCGGTCACCATTTTATCTCCTAAAAAAAATTCATTCATAATAAACCGGTACGGACAAAAGATATTGGAGGTGCCTGTAGAATTTCGTTTTAGGACTAAAACCGCTACCATGTTCAAAATTATGATAGGTGGAAAAAATAGGGTATGGTTTCTGACTTCATAAAATAAAAGATAATGAGAGTAAGGTAAAGGTATTTGACATAAAGAACATAGAACCCTCTTCGCTATGGCTTGAATTTCAGAATAGGCTTTGAACAACTTTGTTTTACTGCCAGTTATTATTTGAACGGGATTTTTAAAAAAGACAAGGCCAAATAATATTGTTCCGTATTCGTTTGGCATCGCTATCATTCCTTATTGATATGAGTAAAGGCATTCATCTTATAAACGAACTCATTAAAAAGAAAATACAGCTTCATAAGAATGAAGATCTTATTTTGGCTGAAGTGGATCGCCTGTGGAAAGCGGATCTTCTGAATGAAAAAAACATCATAACAATCTTAAATTCTATAATAAAACCTTTGAATTACTGATGACGAGGTTTTGAATGAAAAAATGTTTTTAAGCTTAACGAAATAAAAGACATTGCCATAAAATACCGTTTACGTTTTATTGACAAATAGTTTTACAAGAGATCCCTACGAAGCTTATTTTAAAATTAAAGCATTCGAATACATCGGACGCAAAGACCTTAAAGGATTTAAGATCTTAGCTTCCAGAAAAACGTTCTTGTTAAAGGATAAAAATCCTTCTTTGCTTTTATTTGCTCCAACGGTAAATGGCAATTATTACCACATTCATTCGTGGGGCGAACCATTGAAATAGTATAAAAATGGCTGGCCCTCCCATTACAAACTTTTGAAAATCTTTTTTTATCAGTTGCTTTTTTACGCTTATCGTAACACTTATCTTACCCGTTAATTTAATAACACTCGACCGCCAGGCAACTTACTGGTGCGGTTACAGAGCTGCTACCTTTTTTCATTTGCTTATTTTAATTCGGGCGTCACGGTGTATTTTACCCTTGCGTTCAATAAAAACTTTTCGAAAAGCATTTGGAACAGTACACTTCTATAACGAATTTTTATTACGCTATTCTTACAACTAAGTAACTAATATTCAATTGTTTAAATTCAATTTAGGCTGGGGCATTTTTCAAAAAAATTCGTACCTTACCCTATTGAATGAGCAGCATATTAATTGAAGATACTCCCGATATTGACCAGCTTAATAAAGAAGCGTGGAGTATCAATCGCTCAGACGCTTTAAGAGCTATTGAATTAAGTGAGGAAGCTTTACGCAAATCAACAGAAATAAAGTACAAAAAAGGAATGGCTCTGGCTTACAAAACGCTGGGCGCCGCCAATATCTGGATCTCTAAGAACGAAGAAGCGTTGCGCCATAGTTTTGAAGCTGTTCAACTTTTCAAAGAGTCTGGCGATAAAAAAAATGAAGCTGAGACGTACTACAACATTGGTGTTAACTTCCGTTACCTTTCCGATTACGATTCGGCTATAAAATACCAGAACCAATGTTATAATTTATATAATGAACTTAAGGACGAACCCGGCATGGCCGAAGCCCTTAACGGATTAGGCACAGTTTACTATTCGATAGAACAGAACGACAAAGCCCTTGAAGTACTTCTTGAAAGCCAAAAGCTTTGTTTAAAACATAACTGTCTCGACATCTACGTCAAAGTACTTGAAGGACTCGGAGAAACCTATTACAATCTTAAGAATTACAAGGGTGCTTTAGATTATTGTAATAAATCGGTAACCATTTGCCGCCAAATAGGAAGCAAGCAGGTAGAGGCCTTTGCCTTGGATGGGTTAGGAAGAACACACACAGCACTCAAAAATTATAAAGAGGCCCTTCAAAACTATAAGGAAAGTTTAAAAATAAGGGAAGAAATGGGCTTTAAGGCCGGTGTGGCCATTACCCTTAATAATATTGGTTCGCTTCATGTAGAAAAAGGCGATCTGGAGGAAGGCATAAAATGTTTGGAAGAATCTTTCCAACTTTCACAAAACATTAATTCCAAAGAAGGCATTTACCGCGCCAGCGAAAAATTATCGGAAGTTTATGAAACTACCGGGCAACTGGATAAAGCTATCTCCTTCTTCAAACTATTTCACAGTACCCGCGAAGAAGTTCGTAACGAAAAAACCAATCAACTGGTAAAGAGTGTTGAGTTACAACACAAAGTATTACACTCACAGGCCGAAAAAGCGCTATTAGAAGAAAAAGCGAAGGAACTTGCCAGTTATTCGAATAACCTCATTTTATTGGGTGAAATTGGACAACAGATCATTTCTCATCTTAACGTTGCCAGCATTGTTGAAACGGTATACGGTCACGTTAATAATTTAATGGATGCTACCGGCTTTGGCATTGGTTTACATATTCCGGAAAGCAATAAAGTTATTTTTCCGCTTTACATTGAAGACGATGAACGTTTCGAGAATATTTCATACGACCTTGAAGAAAAGGACAAGCTCACCGTTATTTGTTTCAATAACAAAAAGGAGATTATCATCAATGATTTCCCTAACCAGATCATGCAATACGTGGGTTACCATCAAGCCCCTCTACAGGGAAAAGTGGTAGAATCCATTTTATATTTTCCTTTGATCGCCAAAGAAAAAGTGATGGGCGTGATCACGGTTCAGAGTTTTAAAAAGCATGCGTATTCAGCTTATCATGTGAACATGCTTCGAAACCTTGCCGCTTTTGCTGCCATAGCATTAGAAAACGCTAAGATGTACGAGCAGGAAGAGAAAAAAGTGGAGCAGCGTACGTTAGAGGTTATTAAAAAGAAAGAAGAAGTTGAACAAGCCTATCAAAATAATAAACTATTAAGTGAGATCGGTCAGCAGATCACTTCGTCGTTAAGTATTGAAGACATTGCCGTAAAATTACACGGGTATTGTAATCAATTGATGGACGCCTCGTGTTTCAGTATCCGTTTATATAATCCCGAAAAAAATCACATCGAATATAAATACGGGTATGAAAGAGGCGAACGACAAGAGAACTTCATCGTGTCGATGGAAGATGTGAACAACTTTTCGGTATGGTGTATTACCAACAAAAAAGAGATCTTCATCAACGACATTGCTGTTGACTATAAAAAATATACCAAAGAGATCAAGGTGGTGTTTGGTGATATGCCACACTCGCTCATTTTTTGTCCATTAATGCGTGGTGATAAAGTTTTGGGTTGCTTTACCGTTCAAAGTTTCGAAAAGAACGCTTACCGCGATTATCACTTAGATATTATTAAAACCCTTGCTTCATACACGGCCATTGCTTTGGATAATGCCAACCTTTATGAGCACATGGAGGAAAACGTAAAGGCGCGAACCGTTGAAGTAGTAAAACAAAAAGAAGCGCTTGAAAAAGCCAATGAGAATACCCGTTTGCTCAGTAAAATAGGAAACGACATTACCTCTACCCTATCCATCGAAGAGATCATTACAAAAGTTTACGCCAATGTAAATAACTTAATGGATGCTTCTGTTCTGGGCATTGGGGTATACAATAAATCGAGCAACGCTCTTGTTTTTCCGGGATCGATAGAAAAGGGTAAAAAATTGCCGCCACATCCGCTACCCCTTGACATGACCGAAAGGCCGGCTGTGAAATGTTTCCTTTCGCAGGAAGATCACATGATCAACAATTTCAGCGATTCGAAACTAAAGGCCGGCATTATAAAACAAAAACCCGTTGCCGGAGAAAATACCGAATCGCTTATTTACGTTCCAATCACCCATAATGATAAAAAGATAGGCGTTATAACGGTACAAAGTTTTAAACCCGATGCCTATACCGATTATCATTTACAGATCTTAAAAACCCTTGCCGTATATGTGGCCATTGCCATCGACAACGCCTCGCTTTATACCAACATGGAGGAACGAGTTAAAGAACGCACCGGTGAAATTGAAAAAGCTTACGAGAATAACCGTTTATTAAGTGAGATCGGACAACAGATCACTTCCAGTTTAAATTTCGAGAATATCTTTGAAAAACTTCACGGTTACGTTAATCAATTAATGAATGCCGATTGTTTTGGGATAAGGATCTACAATGCCGAAGCTAAAACCATAGAGTACAAATACGAGATCGAAAAAGGCGTACGCGATTATGAAGTTTTGATCGTGCCATTGAATCCCGAAGAAAATCTTTCGAGCTGGTGTGTGGTGAATAAAAAGGAAGTGTTGATCAACGACAGTGATGTAGAGTCTAAAAAGTATATTAAGACGATGCATATTTTGGTGGGTGAAAAACCCAACTCCTTGTTGTTCTTACCCATATTTGTTGGCGAAAAAATTCTTGGTGTAATTACTGTTCAAAGCTTTAGTAAGAACGCTTACACGAACTATCACCTCGATATCTTAAAAAGTTTGGCCTCTTACACTGCTATCGCTCTCGAAAACGCTTCCCTGTATGAACACATGGAAGAAAAAGTGAATGAGCGTACACAGGAAGTAGTGAAACAAAAAGAAGAAGTTGAAAAAACCTACGAGAACACCCGGTTATTAAATCAGATAGGAAAAGATATTACCGCTACACTTTCTATCGAAAGCATCATTGATAAAGTTTACAATAACGTTAATAACCTGATGGACGCTACTACCTTTGGTATTGGCGTTTATAATGAGGAAAAGAAAGAAATAGTTTTCCCTGCAACGATCGAAAAAGGAATTAAATACCCACCGTATTCTTATAGTATAGATAATCCCGACCGCCCCGCTGTTTGGTGTTACAATTCTCAAAAAGATTATGTGATCAACCATTTTAGCGAAGAGTTTGTAAAGAGCAACAAAGTAAAAGATTACCAGGCCAAGTATGGCGAGAATCCGGAAGCGATTATTTACGTTCCGGTAACACAAAACGATAAAAAAATTGGTGTTATTACCGTGCAAAGTTTTACCCCAAACGCGTATAACGACTATCACCTACAGATCTTAAAGAACCTGGCGGTATACGTTGCCATTGCGATTGACAACGCTTCGCTTTATACCGGAATGGAAAAACGCGTTAAAGAACGCACCGAAGAAATTGAAAAGAATTATCAGGATACCTTATTATTAGGACAGATAGCAGAAGCCATCAGCGCTTCTTTATCGGTTGAAACCATTATCTCAAAAGTATATGAGAATGTGAACAAACTAATGAAGGCCGATTGTTTTGGCATTGGGATATTAAAAAACACAACAACCAACGAACTGGAGTTTAACGGATTTGTGGAAAATGATCAGTTGATGCCTAATTTCGCCTATGCCTCTAATGATCCGAACCGTTTAGCCGCGCATTGTTTTACCGGAAAAAAAGAAATAATGATCAACGATTATACCGTTGAGTATAAAAAATACATTAAGGGGATCCAGGCGCCGGTATCGGGCAAAGATTCTTCTTCTATTATATATCTCCCACTTTATTCGAAAGGAATAGGCATTGGGGTTTTAACTGTACAAAGTTTCGACAAGAACGCTTACACTTCTTACCATTTAAATTTACTGAAGAACCTGGCCGTATCAATTGGTATTGCGTTAGACAACGCTAATCTATATCAAAACCTCGAGGAAAAGGTGAATGAACGTACGCTTGAAGTAGTAAAGCAAAAAGAAGAGATAGAAAAAACCTATCAGGATACCCGCTTATTAAGCCAGATAGGAAAAGATATTACTTCAACTTTATCGCTTGAAGAAATCATTGATAAAGTTTACGTGAACGTGAACACCCTCATGGACGCAACCGGGTTTGGTATTGGCGTTCATAAAAAAGAGACCCATGAACTCTATTTTCCGTTATACATTGAAGGAAATGAAAAATACAAGGACACCATTTTTAGTTTAGATAGTAACGACCGCTTGCCGGTAATTTGTTTTAATAAAGGTGAAGAACTTATTTTAAATGATATTGCTGTTGACGTAAAAAAATATTTAAAGAACCCGCCAAAAATTTCGGCAGGAAGCGATCAGGTGGCAGCTGTTATTTACATGCCTTTATTCCTAAAAGATGAAATACTCGGTGTAATTACTGTTCAAAGCTTTACCGTTAATGCCTACTCTGAGTACCACCTTAATATTTTACGTAACCTGGCAGTTTACATTAGTATTGCCATTGACAATGCCTCTCTTTACGAAAACATGGAAGTGCGCGTTATGCAACGCACCGCCGAGGTTACCAAACAAAAGGAGCAGCTTGAGAAGAATTTTGCCGATAACCGTTTGATCACGCAGGTAACAAAAGACATTACCTCATCTTTATCGGTTGAAACGATCGTTTCAAAAGTTTACGAAAATGTAAATACGCTAATGAAAGCCGAATCGTTTGGTATTGGTATTCATAACCCATCCACCGAAAGTTTGCAGTTCCCGGGTTTCATTGAACATTCTAAAAAATTGGATTTCTTTGAATTTAGCATGAGCGATAAGAACCGCTTTGCCGTTTGGTGTTTTGATAACGAAAAAGAAATTGTGATCAATAATTTATCTACCGAATACAATAAATACATCAAAGATCTTAAAGCCCCTGTAGCCGGTGAATCGCCTGAATCTATTTTATATCTGCCCCTCTACACTAAAGAAAAGAAGATCGGGGTAATTACCGTACAGAGTTTTACAAAAAATGCTTACAGCGATTATCAGGTAAATATTTTACGAAACATCGCACTTTCGGTAGCCGTGGCTCTCGATAACGCCAACCTGTATCAAAACCTCGAAGAAAAGGTTAAGGAGCGCACGCTTGAGGTGGTGAAACAAAAAGAGGAAATTGAAAAAACGTACGAGAACACACGGTTGTTAAGTAAGATCGGTACCGATATCACCTCTACTTTATCATTGGCAAAGATCATTGATAAGGTATACGATAACATAAACACATTAATGGACGCCACCGGTTTTGGTGTTGGCGTGCACGATGCTACTACCGGTAACGTGGTTTATCCTTTGTATATTGAAGGTGAAGAGCGTTGGAAAAATATCGTCTATAAAAAAGAAGATACCGAACGCCTCACTACCATTTGTTTCCAGCAAAAACGCGAGATCATTATCAATGATTTTGATACCGAAATTCATCAATATGTAAATAATTATCTGGCCCCATTAAAAGGAAGATCGGTAGCCTCTTTAATTTATTTGCCGCTTATTTTAAAAGATAAACCGCTTGGTGTAATTACCGTTCAAAGTTTCCAGCCTAAAGCCTATAGCGATTACCATGTTCAAATTTTAAAGAACCTTGGCGTTTATGTGGCCATTGCTATTGATAACGCCGCTCTTTATCAAAATCTGGAAGACCGTGTTGTGGAAAGAACCACCGAAGTAACTAAACAAAAGGAACAACTTGAAAAGAATTTCCAGGATACCAAACTTATTGCCCAGATCACTAAAGATATTACATCATCCTTATCGGTAGAAACCATTGTTTCGAAAGTATACGAAAATGTAAACACGTTAATGAAGGCCGAGTCGTTTGGTATTGGATTGTATAACTCTACTGAAAAGAGTTTGCAATTTAATGGCTACATTGAACATTCTAAAAAACTCGACTTTTTTGAATTTCCGGTAAGCGACGAGAACCGTTTTGCAGTTTGGTGTTATGAGAACGAAAGGGAAATAATTATTAACGACATACAGCTCGAATTCAATAAATACGTTAAAGTAAGAAAGCCGCCTGTTGGCCAATCGCCGGAGTCGATCATCTATTTACCACTATATACCAAAGAGAAAAAGATTGGTGTTATTACCGTGCAAAGTTTTTCGAAGCACGCTTACAGCGAATATCAGGTTAATATTTTAAGAAACATAGCGCTCGCGGTAGCCATCGCTATAGACAACGCCAACCTTTACGAAAACCTCGAAGAAAAGGTGAAAGAGCGTAGCGCAGAGGTTATGGAACAAAAGCGGATCATTGAAGCCACCAATAAAGATATTACCGATAGTATTAAATACGCCAAAAAGATTCAGCTGGCCCTTATACCGGATGCCGACAATCTCCGGAAATCATTCAACGAAAGTTTCATTTATTATCGCCCAAAGGATATTGTGAGTGGCGATTTTTACTGGATCGAGAATTTTCCAAGCGCCGTTGTATTTGCAGCAGCCGATTGTACCGGCCACGGAGTACCAGGCGCTTTTATGTCGCTAATATGTAACGACCTTATGAGTCAGGTAATAAAAGATCCAAGTGTTACCACACCTGCCCAGGCGTTGACCATTTTAGATGACAAGTTGCGCGGTATGCTCAATAAAAGTTCTGACCACTCATCAAATGACGGTATGGACATAGCCCTTTGCGCTTATTATCCTAAAAAAATGTTGTTGCAATTTGCAGGAGCGCATCGTCCGTTGTTATTAATGCGTAACGGCGAGTTGATCGAATACAAACCCAGCAAACACTCTATTGGTGGTTATTTAAGTGGTAAAAAAGTATTTGACGATAATAATATCCAGCTTCAAAAAGGCGATCAGGTTTATATATTGACCGATGGTTATGCCGATCAATTTGGTGGCGAAAAAGGGAAAAAATTCAAATTTAAACGTCTTGAAAAATTAATATCCAGCATTTATCATCTACCAATGGATGAACAGCACGATATGCTGGATGCTGCATTTACAAGCTGGAGGGGAAAACACGAACAGGTAGATGACGTTTGTGTGATAGGTATTAAAATTTGATCGTTAAACAAGAGCTTCGCTTAGTATTTATACGTGAACATTATCAGCAAATACCTTCTTCTATTTCTAATTGCAATTATTTCTAAAACGACATTTGCCCAAAAAGGCTCTGATTATTCTTATTTATCCACTTCTGAATTACCCGACGACACTGCTAAAATAACCGCACTTGTTCACAATTTTGATCTATCAACAAAAAACAAGGATTTTGTCAAAGCAGATGCCTATTTTGATGAAATACTTTCCTTGATCGAAAGATTAAATCATCCTACTTCACTCGAAAAGATATTGGATAATTCAGTAGGCAATCTTATACAAAATGGCAATTTCGATAAATGTCTGGCTTACACACTTCTCATAAAAAATTCGGTGAACAAATTAAAATATGTTCCGATGTATACCGTTATAGAAAATCATTTGGGAACACTTTATTGGCATCTCGGCAATGACAGCATGGCAATTGTTAGCTATGAGAGATCTTTGGCGGTCGACATTAATAAAAGCTCGCCTATTGCAAAAGCCGGCGATTATAACAATTTGGGGATGGTATACAGGAAAGTTGGCAAGTATGATAAAGCTTATGATTACTATTATCAGGCCCTTTTAATATTCCTCAGTGAAAATAATAAGCTGGGTTTAGGAAATTGCTATAATAACATTGGTGTTCTTTACCAGATCCAAAACAAATTTGAGAATGCTTACGAGTTCTATCAAAAATCCCTGGAGGTTAGAGAAGAGATCCAGGATAGCATTGGTATGGCCATTACCTTAGGTAATATCGGCGAGAACTTTATAAACCTTAACAGAAATGATTCGGCGGAAAAATATCTACTCCGGTCATTTTACTTATCCGAAAAACTAAAAGACTTAGAAGGGGTTTATGGAACAGCTTTAACATTAAATACACTGTACGAAAAAATAAATAATTACAAAGAAGCCCTTCATTTTTATAAAATATATGTTAAAGCCTTTAAAGAATTTGAGAACGAAGAATCGAAGCGGGAAATGGTTAAAAAAGAAGCTGAATTAAAATTTGAACAGGAATTTCAAAAAAGAGAGATACTGGCTGAAGCCGAAAAACGAAAACAGAATATTTACACCGGTGCCGGACTCACCGTTTTACTTATTGTTTCTGTTTTTTCGGTGATTCTTTATAAACGTTTTCGCTTTACCCAAAAACAAAATTCAATCATTGAGACACAAAAACATATAGTTGAAAATAAAAATAAAGAAATAGTAGATTCCATAAACTACGCTAAGCGATTGCAGGATGCCATTCTTCCACCGCTAATTTCGTTTAAAGATCTGCTTCCTCAATCTTTTGTACTCTATCAACCTAAAGACATTGTTGCCGGCGATTTTTACTGGCTTGAATCGGTAAACGATACGGTTTTTGTTGCCGCTGCCGACTGCACCGGGCACGGCGTCCCGGGCGCTATCGTTTCGGTAGTTTGTTCTAACGCCCTTAAAAGAGCTGTAAAAGAATTTCGCATAACGGAGCCCGGACCCATTCTTGACAAAGTAAGGGAACTGGTAATAGAAACATTTGAAAAAAGCGCCAGTGAAGTTAAAGATGGAATGGACATTAGTTTAGCCACTATTACAAGAACGGGTAACAACGAAAAAGTTATACTAAAATGGGCAGGTGCCAATAATCCATTATGGTTCATTAAAAATAATATTTTTGAAGAGATCAAAGCCAATAAACAACCAATTGGAATAACCGATAAGCCAGCACCCTTTACTACTCATACACGAGAGTTAAATAACGGCGATAGTTTTTATTTGTTCACCGATGGTTATGCCGATCAGTTTGGAGGAGTTAAAGGAAAAAAATTCAAATACGATCAACTAAAAAAAGTGATCATCGAAAATATTGATAAACCTATGACCGATCAACAGGAGACCCTTACCAAAATTTTTCAGGAATGGAAAGGCAATCTGGTCCAGGTGGATGATATTCTTATAATTGGTATAAAATTCTAACTGCTTTGATTAAAAAAACGATCTTAATATTCTTGATTCTAATCCATTTTTTTAAGGTATCTGGACAGTACAAAGGCATTCACGTTTCCCAACTAAGACCACTCGATTCCTTAAACACCTTATTGTCAAAATCAAAAAAAGACACGGTTAGAGTTCATCTTCTTTTAAAAACAGGCGACATTCTTTTGGGCAGCACCAATTATGAAGAAAACCACCAAGGGCTCTCCCTTATAAAAGAAGCATTTGCGCTCTCCGAAAAATTAAAATACCAACGCGGTCAGATCGAAGCATTATTCGGTATGGGGGCATTTGAAGAAATGGTAAAAAAAGATTATCCTGCCGCGATCGCTTATTATTTACAAGCTGTTCCGCAATTTGAAAAACTGGGCGACAACCAACTAACCTTTGAAAAATACGGGCAATTGCTGAATGCCTGTTTTTATTTAGGCGATTATCCCAAAGCCATGGAAACTGCTTTAAAAGGATTAGCACTGGCCGAAAAAATAAATAACAAAAAACAAATAGCTCACTATTACAGTTTGCTTGGATTTATTTACGGTAACCAGAATAATTTACCTAAAGCGAAAGAAAATTTCGAAAAATATTTGAAAATGGCCGAGGAGATCGGCAACCGTGATATGCTGGCACATGCTTACACCGGAATGACTGACGTGTATTCGCAGGAAGGTAATTACAAATTGGCGCTAGAATACCAATTTAAAACGCGTGACCTTTATATGGAACTTCAGAAAGAGAAACAAAAAACCGATCCTAATTACGCCGGCTATAAGCAAGCTCTCACCTTCACCTATAACAACATTGCAGGACTTTACCAGGCCCTGAAAGATTATCCGCAGGCCCTTGCTTATTCTGAAAAGTGTCTGGAACTGGCGCGCTCGGTTGGTGTGAACAAATATGAACTAGTGAATTTTTTAATTACTAATGGAACATTACACTCTGAAAAAAACGATTTTAGTAATGCCGAAGCTTCCCTTCTGGAAGCGCTGCTGATTGCAGACAGTATCAGTCATAAAGAAAACATTAAATCATGTTATCTCGCACTTGCCCAAATGTACTCGGCCAAAAAAGATTTCAAAAAAGCTTATGATTTTCACACTAAATATTCGGCTATAAAAGACACTTTATTGAATGAAAAAAGTTCGCGCCAGCTGGCGGAAATGAATACCCGCTTCGAAACCCAGAAAAAGGACCAGGAGCTTACAAGAAAGGACGCCGAAATAAAAGAGCAAACATTACAGGCCAAACAACAATCAACTTTAAGGAACGCTTTTATCATTGGATTCGTTCTAGTTTTACTTTTGGCACTTTTTATTTTTAGAGGGTACCGGCACAAGCAAAAAGCGAACGTTGAGATCTCAAAACAAAAAGAGATCATTGAAGATAAGAACAAAGAGATCACCGATTCCATTCAATACGCCAAACGTATTCAAAAAGCGCTTTTAGCCGGAGATACGCTGTTAAAGAATAATCTACCCGATCATTTTGTACTGTATAAACCAAAGGACATTGTAAGCGGCGATTTTTATTGGGCCCATTTAGCAGAAAACTCTTTTTTACTTTGCGTTGCCGACTGTACCGGTCATGGTGTGCCAGGGGCATTCATGAGTTTACTTAACATCTCCTTTTTAAATGAGAACGCCGCCGAAAAGAACATTACACAACCCGACATTATTCTTAATTCGGTGCGAACAGCAATAATAAACGCGCTAAATACCGAAGGTAACGAAGAATCGAAAGACGGAATGGATGCGGTTCTTTGCCGCTTTGATTTTAAAAACCTGAAACTTGATTATTCGGCCGCTAATAATTCATTTTACCTTATCCGAAACAACGGTCTCATGGTATCAGAAGCTGATAAAATGGCCGTTGGAAAATCGCCTAAAGACACACAGCCTTTTACCTTACATACTTTACAAATCCAAAAGGGCGACCTACTCTACATTTTTACGGATGGTTATGCCGATCAATTTGGTGGCGCAAAAGGCAAAAAATTTAAGTACAAACAGCTGGAAGAACTTTTATTAGCTAATCATCATAAACCAATGGATGAGCAAAAGAAAATGCTCGACGAAACAATTGAGACCTGGAAGAACCAACTCGAACAGGTTGATGATATTCTGATTTTAGGAATAAAAGTTTGAGTTATTTCCCTAATTTTCGCTATATTTATTGAAAGCACCGACCTCCTTTGATAATAAAAAGATCATATATTTTTTTGCTGTTGCTTTTATCCGGACTAACCGCCTTTTCACAGTCATATTCGGTTCAAGGCAAGGTAAAGGACTGGAATCACGCGCCTGTTATTGGAGCGGCTATTATGTTCCTCAATTCAGAAGACTCAACGTTTGTAAAAGGAACCACTACTGATGAGAATGGATTTTACATTCTGCACGATGTGCGCAGAGGAAAATATATTATGAAGATCACGTCGATCGGCTATAAAAATTGCCGTTATTGCCACGCAAAGTGGTGATACTACAAGCTATAATTCCAAAGCTTTTAAAACCAATAAAGACGCTACCGCCGAGGATCTGGTATCAAAAATGCCCGGCGTTACTATCACTAATGGAAAAGTTCAGGCACAAGGCGAAGATGTTAAACAGGTATTGGTTGATGGTAAATCGTTTTTTGGTGACGACGCAAATGCCGTACTCAAAAATATCCCTTCAGAGATCATTGATAAAGTTCAGGTGTTCGATCAAAAAAGTTCACAAACGCTACTCACCGGTTTTGACGATGGCAATACTACAAAAACGATCAACATCATTACAAAGACCCAATTTAGAAATGGTGTTTTCGGAAAACTATACGGTGGATACGGTTATGAGGATAAATACCGTGGTGGTGGCGTGTTGAACCGCTTCAAAGATAAGCAACGCCTTACACTTTTAGTTTTAGCCAATAATGTGAATGAACAAAATTTTTCGACTGAGGATCTGGCGGGCGTAACATCTGGTGGCGGTGGTAATGGCGGTCCGCGAGGCGGAGGTGGTTTTTCGGGAGGAGGTAATAACGGAAACAGGGGACAAGGAAACGGCGGTCCGCAAAATAATTCGGATAATTTTTTAGTGAATATTCAGAATGGGATCACCGCTACCGGCGCAGCGGGTATAAACTATTCCGACAGATGGAGTTCGAAAGTGAATGTAAGCGGCTCGTATTTTATAAACTCCACCCAAAACAAGGCCGTAACCACTACCTTGCGACAATACATTGTTGGTACCAACAATGGCTTGAATTATTCTGAAAACAACGATGGTAGCAATAACAACCTTAATCATCGCCTTAATTTACGTTTCGATTGCCGCCTCGATTCACAAAGCTCCATTAGTATTATACCAAAGATCTCGGTACAAATGAATTCTGGTAAAACTACTTTATTCGGACAAAACGTTAATTCCGATATTCTTATCAGTAATACCAATAACGATTTTAAATCAAAATTAGAGGCTTATAATATTTCGATGCCGGTAAATTACCGGTACGCTTTTTTAAAACGGGGACGTAATCTTTCTATTGACCTTAACCCCTCTTACAACTCCAATAATGGTAACAACAGCCTAAAAATAAATAATAACTATTACAGCGATAGTTTATACAGTGATACCATTAACCAGCAATCAAAATTGATTAAGTCGGGACTTAACACCAGTGCCGGTATAGCCTATACAGAACCGATCAATAAAAATCATTTCTTATCGTTTAACTATAACGGCACTTACAATGATTCTCGATCAGAAAAGAACACATACGATTGGAGTTCTCAAAATCTGGATTTTACCATACGTGATTCGTTACTCTCTAATGTTTTTAATAATCAATATTTGTCGCATTCGGGCGGATCAACCTATCGTTACCAAAAAGAAAAATTAAGTTTTTCGGCGGGAGCGGCCTATCAATATGCTGAACTTTTCAAACAACAAAAATTTCCAGGTAGTTATGCGGTAACTAAAACATTTCGATCCGTTTTACCAAATGCCTTTTTTCAATATAAATTTACTCCTAAAAATAGTTTACGCATAAGTTACAGAGCCAATACCAGTCCGCCTACCATTGATCAGCTTCAGGATGTGTTGAACAATACCAATAGCTTACAATTAAGTATTGGTAATCCCGACCTTAAACAAAGCTGTCAGCATAATTTGAACCTGCGTTATTCAGGGGTTAATACCAAGAGATCAACGGCCCTTTTTATTTTATTGAGTGGCACTTATACCGACAACTATATTACCAATAGCACTATTGTTGCTTCACAGGACATGATAGTATATGATAAAATATTTTTAGCCAAGGGTTCTCAAATAACGAGTCAGACCAACGTGAATGGTTATTATAACCTTCGCACATTTGTCAATTATAGTTTTCCCGTAAAAAAAATAAGATCCAATTTGAACATCAACGCTTCGGCCAGTTATAACAATGTGCCGGCGGTGATCAACAATAAAACCAATTTTTCCAATACCACCAATTCGGGTGTTGGTTTAGTTCTGAGCAGTAACATCAGCGAAAAATTTGATTTTATTTTATCGGTCACACCATCCTATAATTACGTTAACAATACCTTACAAAGCAGTTCTAATTCGGTGTATTATAATCAGGCTTCAAAAGCCAAAGTAACCATTACTCCGGTAAAATGGCTGTCTTTTCAGGTTGAATACAACAACCAATATTATCAGGGATTAACG
>JBGASH010000057.1:0-16230 GCA_044229775.1 Bacteroidia bacterium | reverse complement strand
AATATTATCAGAAAAAAAATAAAAAAAAATTTTCGTTTTTTTTTGGTTATTTAAATTTTTTGTTTAGCGCCATCATGAAATGGGTTTTCTCCAATGAAAAGTAAAAAATAATTTTATCTTACGGTTCGGTACTTTGGTGATCTTCCAATTAAGAATTATCATTTTATTAAATCATATCTAGAAGGCAACTTGCTCATCTGATAAGGAATGGAGGCGTTTACTTCCAATGTAGTTTAAGCTATTTTTGTTTTTTTCGCTAGAGGAATAATCCGCAATCTTCCTATAAATTGGCATAAGGATTTATTTTGAAGCAGGTAAAGCTGCCTTATAAGTAAAGTTGTGTGTTGTGCGTAAAATCAAGAAGATACTTGATCTATATTCCAGTAATGCTTGATTTCCCCTCTGAAAACGGAAAAGCAATATTTAACTATTAGGTGTAAACTATTAAAGCAATCCTATTGTTTAATGATCCTGGAGGAATAAGTATGGTCTTGACCGGTAATGATTATATAATACAGGCCTTCTGCTAGATCTTTAATGTTGATCTCGACCGTTTTACTCTGGTTCCCACTACAAAATATTTTTCGTCCTATAGGATCCATAATGGTAATACCTTCAATACTAAATGGCGATGCAATGGTAAATACAGAGCTAAACGGATTAGGCGAAATAAGGATTTGGTTTTCGGGATCATTTACATTGGTAATTCCGGCACACGACGAAACGGTTTGAGTGATCACATAGGCATTGGTACATCCATTAGATCCTGAGCCCGTAACGGTGTAGTTGGTAGTTATTGTAGGTGATACCACTATTACAGGTGAATTTGATCCCGTATCCCACGTATAGGTATTAGCACCGGTGGCGCTAAGTGTTACACTTTGACCAGAGCAAATTAACGACGTGGAGGTAGTAGCATTTACTGTTGGTGATGGAATAACGGTAATAGTAATTGTAGTACAGCCTCCTGGCACTACACAACCTCCTTCACCTCTCAAATAGTAAATGTTAGAACCAAGAGAGGGTGTAAGAGTGAGCGTTGCATTATTGGAAGTTCCTAATGAACTGCCGCCGCAATTGCCTGTATAGGCGTCCCAATATTGTCCGCTATTTAACGCCCCGGCAATAATAATATTTAGAGGTGTTCCATCACAAATAGTGTTGGAAGCAACCGAGAGAGTAGGAGAATCGGGTGCGTGACAAAAAGTGATCTTTCTTATCATATTATTCCCATAATCGGCAAAATACAGATCGCCCGTTTTATCTACGGCTAAACCGCCGGGACCGTTTAGTTTAGATACTGCCGTTACGCCATCCTGATATCCTCCGGTTGCGGCTGATCCCGCTATGGTAGAAACGTTTCCGCCAGCGTCTATTTTTCTTATCCTGTTATTCCCATAATCACTTACGTAAACATTTCCCAATTTATCGGCAGCAACAAATGTGGGTGTATCAAATTTGGCAGTGGCGGCCGGACCATCAACATATCCTACAGTAGTTCCGGCATAGGTAGTAACGTTTCCTGCCGGATCAATCTTACGGATGTTATGATTAGATCTGTCGGCAATAAAAATATTTCCATTGATATCAATATCAATTCCAAAAGGACCATTGAATTGCGCGGCGGTACCATTTCCGTTAAGGGTTCCTTGCGTTGCGCTTCCGGCAATAGTGGTAATGGAATACGATGCGTCTGATTTTCGTATGCGGTAATTGAACCAATCTGCAATGTATAAATTGTTATTGATGGTGTCGGCTGTAATACCGCTTAATTTAAAGAATTGCGCGGCGGTTCCTAAACCATCTGCGTATCCCGCTGTTGAACCTGCTGCGGTGGTAACATTTCCTGCAAATATCTTTCTCACTTTTTGATTACTGTAGTCCGTTACATAAATGGCGTTGTTCTTATCTATTGCCAGATCCATAGGTCCTAAAAACTTCGCAGTAGCCGCTGTCCCATCCTGATAGCCGCCAGTTGAGCCGGCCAATGTAGAAACGGTTGTATTGGTAAGATCAATTTTGCGGATCACATTATTGCTGAAATCAGCAACATATAAATAACCTGCTTTATCAATGGTAACACAATTAGGGCCATTAAATTTTGCTGCTGAGAAAGCACCGTCTGTATAGCCCGCAGTTAACGTTCCTACCACGGTGGAGACCGTTTGAGAACTTAAGCGGTTGTTGAGAATAATAAAAAGGGAAAGACAGAATAAAAGTCTAGTTTTCATTGCGGGATTTTGAATCAAATATAACAAAAAGATTGAAACTACCGCTATAAAAACTGAAAAACTATTTGAAGGTTTCCATGTGGCTTTTATAGGTGATAATGGCATTATTGGCCTTATCGCTTTCTACTTCGCCGTCCTTTAAACGAACAATACGATGGGCATGCAAGGCAATGTCTTCTTCATGGGTAACCAAAATAATGGTATTACCATTTTTATGAATTTCCTCAAATAAACCCATGATCTCTACTGATGTTTTGCTATCCAGGTTTCCGGTAGGTTCATCGGCCAAAATAATAGCGGGCCGGTTAACCAGTGCCCTTGCAATTGCTACTCGCTGACGTTGTCCACCCGAAAGTTCGTTGGGTTTATGGTTCATGCGATTTCCCAATCCAACCTGTTCCAATACTTCTTTAGCTCTCGCCTCGCGCTGTGCTTTTGGCAAACCCGCATAAACCAAGGGCAGGGCCACATTATCAAGGGTGGTTGATCGCGGTAATAAGTTGAAGGTTTGAAACACAAATCCAATTTCCTTATTTCGCACATCCGCTAAGGCGTTATCGGCCATTTTAGCTACTGAAATACCATTGAGGATATACTCGCCCTTAGTTGGGGTGTCTAAACAGCCCAAAACGTTCATTAAGGTCGATTTCCCGTCTTCCGGATGGCCCCATAAGCGCTACATATTCGTTTTTGAAGATCTCAAGTGTAATGCTTTTTAAAGCGTAAATGGTCTCTTCGCCTATTTTGTACTCTCTTCCTATGTCAGTTAGCTTTATAATGCTTTCCATATCAAATCTTATGTAAATTTAAACTTTTATAATGAGCTTCAGGTTAAGGATAAAATATTTTCTGGTACATACACTTAATTACACCAGCAAAAATGCTAATAAAATTATTGCATCCGGCGCATTAAGTATAAACGGTAAAAAAATAGTACAGAACGAATTGGTGAAGGATGAAGACGAGGTGTTGCTTAATTCGGAAGTGATAAAAAAGGGACTTCAATTCAGCTATTACGCCCTTAACAAACCCAGAGGCATCGAATCCACCTTCAACGATTCTATTAAGGACAATCTTAAAACGGTGTTCCCATTGGATAATTCCTATTTTATTGCCGGAAGGTTGGATAAGGCATCCGAAGGCTTGTTATTGGTTTCAAACGATGGGAAGTGGGTGCATAAAATAACCCGGCCCGAAAGCCGGAAAGAAAAGGAATACGTTGTTGAGGTGGATAAAGTAATTACCGATGATTTTGTGAAAAAGATGCAGGGAGGGTTGGATATAGGAATTTGTGTGACGCAGGCGTGTGAAGTCAAAAGAATGAACGCCACCCAATTTACCATTGTGTTAACCGAAGGAAAGAATAAACAAATACGCCGCATGTGCAAAAAACTGGGATATAAAGTAATGGCGCTAAAGAGGGTAAGGATCGATCAATTTTATTTAAATGATTTACAAGATGTTAATATGAGGGCGCTCCAAATTTAACATTAATTGTTGTAACATTAAATGTTATAACATGTATATTTGATCCGGAATTAAAAAACATTTAACGGTAGGATGCATTCCTACAAAATAAAAAACAGAAACTAAACAGGCCCTGACGAATGCATTCAAAGGGTTAAAATTATTAAAACATGAAAACAGTAAAACAAAAATTGGCAGCAGCACTAATGATGTTAGCGCTTGGTTCGAACGCACAGGTAAATTGGAAAGTTGACCCGTCTCATAGTAAAATGGGATTTTCGGTTGTTCACATGATGGTGAGCGAAGTGGAAGGAAGATTTAAGATCTATGAGGGTACTATCACCTCTAAATCGGAAACCGATTTTACAGATGCTTCTATTGATTTTTCGGTAGATGTGGCAAGTGTAAATACCGAAGACGAGAAACGTGATGGGCATTTAAAAAGCGATGATTTCTTTAATGCTGAAAAATTTCCTAAGATGACCTTCAAGGTAGTTAAGATCAAACCGGGAAAAATAAAAGGCACTTACGATATGGTTGGAGATCTAACCATTAAAGGAGTAACCAAAAAAGAAAATTTTACGGCAATTGGCGCTGCTAAAACCGTTAAGGATCCATGGGGAAATGTGCGATATGCCTTTAAAATTACGGGAAAGATCAACCGGATGCAGTACGGTTTAAAGTGGAACGCTGCTATTGAAGCGGGTGGTGTAGCCGTAAGTGAAGATGTGAAAATTGATTGTACCGTAGAATTGATAAAATCGTAAAAGCAAAGGGCTCGTATGATCTACGGGCCCTTTTTTCTCATGAAACTGGAAGACGAAATACACCAAAAAAAATTCAAAAGCGAATTTCACAAGTTGGCGATAAACATCGGTTATACACATAACTGGATGAGTTATAAGAACGAAGCGCATTTTAAAAACGCAGATATTACCCCGCAGCAATATAATGTTCTGAGGATACTGCGCGGGCAATTTCCAAACACCTGCAATTTAAAATTGGTAAGAGAACGTATGTTAGATCGCATGAGCGATGCTTCACGTATCGTTGAAAAACTTAAAACAAAAGGGTTACTAATACGGAAAGAATGTCCCGACGACCGGCGAAACGTTGATCTGATAATTTCCGAAAAAGGCCTTGCACTATTAAAGACCCTCGATTACATAGATGAAGAGGCAAAAAAAACATTAAAACACCTTACCCTTACCGAGGCAAAACAACTAAATACCTTGCTTGATAAGTTAAGAGGGTAATTCACTCAATAAGTTGTAAAACTTCGTTAAATGCCTTTGAAAGTGTTAAGGGCATTTAGTAACTTTAGCGTTATTACGATAATGCGAAAACGCCGGTTACTTCTTTCTGTTCTTATTTCCTTATTTTTAGTTTGCAAGTTCCAATCGCAAACGGTTGATTCGTTGTGGAATGTTTTTAAGAACGTTAATAATCACGATACCATCCGGCTAAGTGCCCTTTACGATATGTCGTGGGAAATAGTTTACGACAACCCTGATTCTTCCATGATTTTGGGTGAAATGATAAAGAACTTATCGCAATCTAAAAAGATCAAAAAATGGGAGTCGAAAGCCTACAATATTATGGGTGCGGCATTTCAAATTAAGAACGAATACCTGAAAGCTGTGAGCGCTTATCAAAGCAGTCTTAAGATCCTTGAAGAGCTTGGTAATAAAGAAGGCGTGGCGGGTGCCTACTCCAATATTGGGAGTATTTATATTTACCTCGGAGATTTTCAAAAAGCACTGGTTTATGAATTAAAAAGTTTTAAAACGTTTGAAGAAGTAGGAAACAAAAAAGGAATGGCCAGCGTTTCCAATAATTTAGGAATTATCTATAATAACCTTTCTGATAAACCCAAAGCCCTTGAATCGAACCAAAAAAGTTTAAAACTCTATCAGGAATTAGGCGACAAGAACGGGATCGCTTCATCACTCGGTAATATTGGGAATATATATATCAGTCAGGGAAAATATGACGAAGCCCTTAATTACCAAATGAAATGTATTGCCATATCGGAGGAAATTGGCAACAAAGAAGTAGTGGCTAATGCTTACCGGTCGGTAGCAACACTTTATTCAAAACAGAAAAATTACAATAAAGCCATTGGTTTCCTCAATAAATCGATCAGGATCGCGACAGAGGAGAAAAACATTCTTTCGAGGCAAAAAGCTGTTTCAGATCTTTCAGATATTTATAAAACCCTTAAAAAGTCGGATTCGGCTTTAAAATATTTTACCAATTATGTTGAGTTAAGGGATAGTTTAGCCAAGCAGGATTTTCAGGCCGAAATGCTAAAGAACGAATTGCAATTTGAATATCACAAAAAAGCGCAAGCCGATAGCGTGGAAAACGCCCATGTAAAAGCACTTCAGGAAGCACAGATCTTAGCGAAAAATTCTCAAATAGAAAGGCAAAAAACGCAGGAGTGGGCGTTAGGAATCGGATTAGGTTTAGTGATCCTGTTTGGCGGGCTCATATATAACCGTTTCAGGATAACGCAAAAACAAAAAGAGATCATTGAAGCAAAAAATAAAGAAACCGAAGTTCAAAAAGGGATCATTGAAGAGAAACAAAAAGAAATTCTGGCTTCCATAAATTACGCCAAACGTTTGCAGGAAGCTATTTTACCTTCTCAGAATTTAATAAAGGAGTATTTACCCGAGTCGTTTATTTTTTATAAACCAAAAGACATAGTGGCCGGCGATTTTTACTGGATGGAAGTCGCTAAAGAACGAAAAAAAGGCGCTAAAAAAACAGAGGAAGAGGAAAATGAGGATAACGACCTTATTTTATTTGCCGCAGCCGATTGTACCGGGCATGGTGTGCCGGGAGCGATGGTAAGCGTAGTGTGATCAAACGCGCTCAACAGAACAGTAAAAGAATTTAGAATTACTGAGCCAGGAAAGATACTTGATAAAGTAAGACAACTGGTGGTTGAAACATTTGAAAAGAGTGGAAGTAATGTGAAAGACGGAATGGACATTTCCCTTTGTGTTTTAAACAGAAATACCATGATGTTGCAATGGGCAGGCGCCAACAATCCTTTGTGGATCTTACGTGGTAATGATATGTTGGATTTTAAACCTAACAAACAACCCATTGGTAAAACCGAGAAACCGGTACCGTTTGTGACACATGAAATTCAATTGCAAAAAAAGGATAGCGTGTATTTGTTTACCGACGGATTTGCCGATCAATTTGGAGGGCCAAAAGGAAAAAAGTTCATGTATAAACCATTAAGTGATCTGCTGGTGGCAAATGGTTCTAAGCCTATGCAGGATCAAAAACAAATTTTGTTTGATAGTTTTTCTTCCTGGAAAGGAACACTACAGCAAATAGATGATATATTAATAATGGGCGTTAGATTGTAACCTTATTCTTTAAATACGCGGTTCAACCGTTTTAAAAGTAAGAACATTATTAAAGTAGCCAATAACAACAAAGCAAAATTGAGATAAAAGTAATTCGCTTTGTTATCAAAGTTATCCCAATTTTTTCCCAACTCACCACTAACCTTATTACCAATGGATGTTGCTAAACTCCAGCCGCCCATCATTAATGCAGTTAAACGAACAGGCGATAATTTTGAAACCATGGATAATCCCATTGGGCTTAAACACAATTCACCAATAGTAATAACCCCGTAACAGGCAATGATCCACCAGGCGCTTGCTTTGTTCATTCCATTATGGGTGTAATAAACCGCCGCAACCATTACTAAAGTTGACAATGCACTTATCAATAACCCGTAAGCAATTTTAGAAGCGGTGGTTGGTTCGACCGCCGCCTCATAAAACGAAAACAGCGTTCAGGCGGTGTTAATACTACTACAAAAAAGAGTTACCGACTGAAAAATGCTTGTATTGAATAAATTCAGCGATCCACCGGGCGGCGGAATTTTTGAAGCCTCCAGATTTTTAAAATAAGCAGGATAGTCCATAACCTTAACCGGCTCACCATTCTTGTCTTTTATTTTCCTGAATTGTTCGTCAAGCTGAGGTACTTCCGCATTTTTGGCAAAAACTTTTTCGGAGAACCCTAATTTTTCGGCCGCTTTCGAAATTTGTGCCGGACTTTCTCTATCAGTATAATATTTCGCGTAAGTGGTAAGTGCAGTTCCATTTTGTTTAAAGATGGCCCAAAATAAGATCACAATTAAAAAAATAGTGAACATGGTTCCCAACGGTTTTTTTTCTTCGGCAGTGGCTTTTATGTAAATAGAAGAATAAAAATAAATAACGGGAATGCAGAACATAAAAAAGGCATCGGTGCTATTACTGCTTGAAATGGATCCCGGAATTAACCAACCTATAGTAGCAAAAACAACACCAACCCCAAGTACTTTTGCAAATTGCATAATGAAGGGTTTGTCTTCCGGTTTAGGTTCTTTGCGTACATCAACGTGCTTATAATGTTTAGCGCCTAACCAAAATGTAATAACGCCCACAAACATACCAATACCGGCGGCCATGAACGCGCCGTTCCAGCCTATCTTATTAAGCATAATAGCGCCAATGAAATTGCAGATGAAAGCGCCAAGGTTAATTCCCATATAAAATATATTATACCCGGTATCTTTTTTATGACGGTATCGGTCGTCATTAAATAAATTACCAAGCAGGGTTGAAATGTTCGGCTTAAAGAATCCATTTCCTACAACCATAATGGTTAATGAGGTGTAAAAGGCCCAGGTCTCGGGAATAGCCAACATGCAGTAACCAATTCCCATAAGTATACCGCCTAAAGTGATAGAAAACCGGTAACCCAATTTAAGATCGGCTAATAAACCACCCATAAATGGGGTGAGGTAGGCCACCGCTATAAAAGTCCCGTAAACATCGGCCGCGTCGGCGTTATCCCAACCAAAACCGCCTTCCGATTTATCGGCGGTCATGTATAAAGTAAAGATGCCGATCATTAAATAATAACCAAATCGCTCCCAAAATTCTGTAAAAACTAAAAAGAATAATCCTTTGGGGTATCTTCTTTCGGCGGTCATAAAAAAGTAATTTGGTTAAAGATAAAAGAAAATTTAGATTTTACCGGTAAAGAAAACTGTTTTTCAATATTAAGCTATCTGTTCCGGTTTTAAAAAAACTCACAATAATTATCGAAGGGTTATTTAAATTATTTGCCCCATTAATGGCGGCTTTTAAATTGCAACAAGGTTTTATTTTCCTTTCCTGCTTTGTAAAATGACTTTTTTTGATCTCAACGACATAAACACTATCCAAAAACGTGTGAATATAATTGATGTTCTTTACCGGAATAAGCCGAATGAGTGTATCTGAATTGGTTTTTTGAAATTGCCCGTTTTGCACCTCAATACGAACATTACAGCGGTTGTTTTCGGATAATTTAATGTAAAACAGATCATGCTTATTATAGGAAATAGTGTCGGACTTTTTTTCTGACTGAAAAAAAAGAAAATTATCCTTTTTGATTTTTATTTTTTCGTTTTGAGAACGAAGAGGGAAGAAGAAGTGAATTAAAAATAGTATAATAAGACAATAACGCATTTTACTTTTTATGTTGTTCGGTGGCCTTTCTTACACTGCCATGTTTTAATAGAAGCTCTTTCGCTGTTTCGTAATCGGATATTCCGGTATTTTTCATTAGCATTTTTGTACCACGGTCAACCAATTTGTTATTGCTTAATTGCATATCTACCATTTTATTTCCTTTTACGCGCCCCAATTTTATCATCACACTTGTTGAGATCATATTTAACACCAGTTTTTGTGCGGTGCCCGATTTCATTCGGGTAGATCCGGTAACAAACTCAGGGCCTACCACCACTTCAATGGGATGTTTAGCTATTAACGCTACAGGGCTTCCCTGGTTACAGGTAATACAACCGGTTACAATATTATTTTTGTTGCAATGTTCTAAGGCGCCAACAACATATGGGGTACTACCCGATGCGGCAATACCAATAACCACATCGCTAGCGTTTATGTTATTTGATCTTAGGTCTTCCCATCCCTGATTAAGATCGTCCTCGGCAAACTCCACTGCTTTACGTATCGCCGTGTCGCCGCCAGCAATTAATCCAATTACTTTACCATGTTCAATACCGTAGGTGGGCGGACATTCAGATGCATCTACAATTCCTAATCTTCCGCTGGTGCCGGCTCCAATGTAAAATAAGCGGCCGTCGTTTTTCATTTTTTCCACAATAACATTCACGAGAGATTCAATGGCGGGAATCACTTTTTCTACGGCATCAGGAACTGTTTTATCTTCTTTGTTCATGTTCTGTAAAAGTTCACGAACGCTCATATTCTCTAAATTGTTATAAAAGGAGTCGGCTTCGGTTGTTTTCATTTAAAATATTTATTGAATAAATAATAAAAAAGGATAATGCAGGCCAGCGAAATAATGAGCATAACAATGGTTTGGGTGTTACTCGGGCGAATATTACGGCTTTCACTTTTATAAGGGTTCTCTTTTAAAAGCGCGTGATTGCCCAATTTAGTTCTTAAAAAACTTAGTTCGCTATCATAATTGTTGCCATAGTTAGCCGAATAATAATCCTCTTTTTCATTCTTAAAAAATTTGCGGCTCCGGCTGCACCAATCCATAAGCGCCAGATCAATTTGCTTGTAATTGGTATAAATGATCCACTCGGCTCCGGGATCAAATGCCTGCGCACATTCTATTTCACATTCAAAACTTACTTTAAAAGTGGGAAAAGAATTCCCTTTGAATAATTCCAGCACCTGAAAAATGGCAACACCTTTTTTATCGATGCAACCTGTTGATGAAAGTATTTTTCCTCTGAAGATCAGTTCATACTTATCACATTCGGCGAGCGACAAAGTAGTTGGGGGACACTGACAGGCAAATGAAGAATTAAGAATGAAGAATGTAGAATATAGAAGTAGGAATGCTTTGAGATTCAAATTTATTTTTTTTAAGAATATCATCTTTTATTCAGTACTTAGTTCCTTAAAAAAATCAAGCGAAGCCTGTAATTCATTATACATTATTTTATCCTCACTAATAAAGGCCACTTTTTTCCGGTAGGAAGAAATAATTTTTTCGATTTGCGGCGATGACTTTAATGGGCGTCTGAATTCTAAAGCCTGACAAGCGGTTATTAACTCGATAGCCAAAACCCTTTCGGTATTTTCAATAACCTGTAAACATTTTATAGCAGCATTGGCCCCCATACTTACATGGTCTTCTTGTCCGTTCGATGACACAATGCTATCAACACTTGCTGGTGTGCATAATTGTTTATTCTGACTTACAATTGACGCGGCGGTATATTGCGGGATCATTAATCCTGAATGCAATCCGGGTTTAGAAGCTAAAAAAGTTGGTAAGTTCCGTGATCCGGAAATTAATTGAAAGACCCTGCGTTCAGAGATACTGCCTAATTCCGCAACAGCAATGCATAAAAAATCCAGCACTAACGCTAAAGGTTGACCATGAAAATTTCCACCCGAAATAATTTCGTCACTCTCAGGAAAAATAGTGGGATTATCGGTTACCGAATTAATTTCCGTCCCAAAAACACTCTTAACGTAATTAAAGGCGTCTTTTGTGGCACCGTGCACTTGTGGAATACATCTGAAAGAGTAGGGGTCCTGCACTTGTACCTTATCCTTCACAATTAATTCGCTCCCTTTTAAAAAGGCGGAAATGTTCTTGGATGTTTGTAGTTGTCCGGCATGTGGACGAATTTGGTGAATGTTTTCCTTGAAGGGATCTATTTTCCCATCAAAAGCATCTAAGGATATGGCTGAAACAAGATCTGCTTTTGTATTAATTGAATTTGTTTTTAGTAAACAATAAACACCATAAGCACTCATAAATTGTGTGCCATTTAAAAGCGCCAATCCTTCTTTCGATTTTAACTTTACCGGCAAAAGGTTCAGTGTTTTAAGCACATTAGAAGCAGTTTCCTTTTTCCCTTTATAATTAACTTCACCCATGCCAATTAATGGCAAACTCAAATGCGCCAATGGTGCAAGATCGCCTGATGCCCCCAATGAACCCTGTGAATAAACAACCGGTAAGACGTCATTATTAAAAAAATCGACTAAACGGTTAACGGTTATTAACTGCACGCCGCTTTTTCCGTATGATAAAGCTTGAATTTTAAGTAGCAACATCAGTTTTACGATCTCATGCCGCACTTCTCCACCCATTCCACAGGCGTGACTCATCACCAGGTTTTCCTGAAGTTTCTCAATGTCTTTTTCGGGGATACTTACATTGCATAAAGCTCCAAATCCGGTATTGATGCCATAAATAGGACCCGATGCGGAATTAATTTTTTTGTCAAGATAATTCCTACAAGTCTCAATATTTTTTATGGCTTGCTGTGATAAGACCAACTGGCAATTATTGTCAGAAATATATTTTATGTCCTCAAGGGTAAGTCGTTTAGACGGATCGATCGTAAAGGTCATAGAGTTGATTCTAAAACCTAAAAGTACTAAGAAACCGCATAAACAAAAAACCCTCTGTGAAACGTAATTCACAGAGGGTTAACAGGTGTGGATATGTTTTTATTCTTTAACTAACTTTCTGTGGCTTATTTCACCCAGATCATTAGTGATCTTAAGGATATAAACACCTTTTGCAAATTCTGAAATATCAATTGTTGATTCGATATTGGTTAATGGCTTAACAAATACCTGTCTTCCTAATTCATCAAAAAGTATTACCGCTGGGTTATAATTAATATTCGATACATAAACATTAAATACACCATTGTTAGGGTTAGGATAAATGGCAACATTGTTTGAGGCCAGTAAATTGGTAATGCCTAAGCAGGTTGAAACCGATTGGGTAAGTACAACCGGTGCACTCTCACACCCAAATCCGTTTGCACCGGTTACGGTATACGAGGTAGTTACCGTTGGATTTACCAAAATTACTGAAGAGTTGGATCCGGTATTCCAGGTATAGGTTGCTGCTCCGTTAGCAGTTAAGGTGGCAGTTTGACCAACACATAAAATTGTTACATTACTAACAGCGGTAATAGTTGGACTTGCGCTCATTGGTAAAAAAATGGATTTTGAATTAGAGCATACACCATTAGTACCGCTTAAGCTATAAGAGGTGGAGGTGGTTGGTGAAACAACAATTGATGATGTTGTTGCTCCGGTATTCCATGTATAATTGGTTACGCCGCCCGTTACAGTTAATGTACACGATTTTCCAGGACAAATTGCCGAAGGTGTACCGGTTAAGGTGATAGTTGGTAGCGCTGTAACGGCAATGGAAGTTGTGTAAGTTTTTTTACATCCACCGTTTATACCTGTAACAGTATAATTCGTTGTAACAACAGGACTCACAGCAATTACAGTATTTGTAGATCCGGTACTCCACGAATAAGTTGTGGCGCCACTCGCCGTTAAGGTGGTGCTTTGTCCGGCACAAGCTGTTGAAGAAGATGCGGAAATGGAAGTGTTAGGTACAGTATTCGTAGTAATGTTAACGTTTAAGCAAGTGGTGCTAGATACACATCCGCCAACAGAATTAACGTAATAAGAAGTATTAGAAACAGGCGCAACAGTAAATACTCCAGTAGTATTGTTGGCCACGTTAGTTCCACCACAACTTCCGCTATATAACTGCCAGCTTGATGCCGAATTTAAAGTTCCGAAAAGGGTTAGGGTAGTGGTTGCCCCCGAACAAATCGAGTACGAAGACGCGCTAAAGAAACTCATTACTGCGGGCGCACAAGGAGTATATTTAGCTATATAAAGATCTTCAATTCCATTTGATACCAAATTGGTAGTACCGGATGTAGGATCAAAATCAGAAGTACCGTTAAAGTACCCAACATTATAGATCGCGAAAGCGCTAGGTTCAATATAAACTGAAAGGCCTTCGTCATCTCCTGCTGCGCCACCCATTGCATCAGCAGAAGTGAATCCGCCCGTAGCGGCTTTATATTTCGCAATAAAAATATCTTTCCCTCCTGCAGATGTTTTAGAGGTGTTAGAAGCCGTAGGATCAAAATTGCAGGTTTTTTGAAATGAACCGGTAACATTAACGTCATTATTTGCTACAAAAATGGAATTACCTGAATCATCAATTATTCCTCCCATTTTAATTGCCCAGATAAATGCACCGGTTGAATTATTGATCTTGTTGGCAAAAGCATCTGTAAGTCCTATAGAGGTTAATACATAATTTCCACCGCTGGGGTTGAAATCACAGCTACCGGCGAAACTTCCTGTCAAATAAACAAAATTACTTATATCAACATGTATGCCTTTACCTATGTCGGAAGAGGTGCCGCCCATTTGAACAGCCCACACAAATTTACCAGAAGCATTATCAGCGCGTATAGCGAAAATATCCTGAAGTCCGTTAGAAGTTTTAGAAATGTTGGCCGAACTTGGGTCGAAAACACAGGTATTTTCAAAATAACCTGTAACGTAAAAATCATCATTAGAATCCGTCCAGATACCGTATCCTTCATCATTACCCGAACTTTGCATTGGCGTGGCCCATAAGTAACCCCCGCCATTTTTATACTTAGCAACAAAAGCGTCATTAAGCCCGGTGGCAGTTAAATTAGCGCTATTTCCAAAATCAAAATCGCAAGTTCCCTGAAATGAACCGGTAATTCCAACATCACCATTACTGTCGGCATGAATAGCATTTGCCTTGTCGGATTGTGTTCCTCCGATCTGACTTACCCAGACAAAATTGCCGGAATTATCAATTTTACAAACAAACGCGTCTTCCGCGCCCGCCGAAGAAAGTTGTGAAGCTGTATTCACATAGTCAAAATAAGGCTTGTCCTGAAACCATCCACTGATAATATAATCGTTATTGTAATCAAATGTAATGCCTGTTCCATGTTCGTCGGAAGGGCCGCCGATTTGGACCACCCATAAAAAATTACCGGAGGAGGTATTCTTAATAACAAAAACATCTTCTTGTCCATCAGCTATCAAAGTTGTATTTGAATTACCCGGATCAAAATTAACTTTCCCTGTAAAATATCCGGTTGTAATTACGTCGCCATTTCCATCAACCACTGTGGATAGCGATTTTTCGGTTCCGTTATTACCAGCACCATTGGCCCAACTCAAATTAAGTTGAGCGTTTAATTGAAATTCTGTGCAAAATAAAAGTAGAGCTAAAATAATTTGTAGTTTTCTTCCCATTGTAAATTGTTTAAATTTTTGATTAGTTATTGGTTAGACCAAATTAAGATTTTTTTCGATAACCGACTAGTTTTTGATGTTAAAATAGGACTAAAGTTCAAAAAAAATGAAAGCAATGAGTAAGCGGCTGCTTTCAATTAGTAAACGGTTATTTAATAAAAAAAGGCCATCGTTTTTGGGATGGCCTTCTTACATTAAGATCTTAGGTATTTTTATTTCAGTTTAAAAGCAGCTTTCACTTTTTGAACATAATCTAATTTTTCCCAGGTAAATAATTCCACTTTTTTAGTAATGGTTTTACCATTCGGAACTTTAAATGTTTTGGTAACGGTTTGATTTTTCCGGCCCATGTGTCCATAAGCGGCAGTTTCGCTATACATTGGATTACGCAATTTTAAACGCTCTTCAATAAAATAAGGACGCATATCAAATACCTGTTCAACGATCTTTGCAATTTCGCCATCTTTCATTTTTACTTTTGAAGTGCCATTGGTGTTTATGTACAATCCGCAAGGTTTTGCAACGCCAATAGCGTAAGAAACCTGTACCAATACTTCATCGCAAACACCGGCCGCCACTAAATTTTTAGCAATGTGACGTGTAGCGTACGCCGCCGAGCGGTCAACTTTACTTGGGTCTTTGCCCGAGAAAGCGCCACCACCGTGAGCTCCTTTTCCACCGTAAGTGTCAACAATTATCTTACGACCGGTTAAACCGGTGTCACCATGCGGTCCGCCAATAACAAAGTTACCGGTTGGGTTAATGTGGTAAGTGATCTTGTCATTGAATAATTTATGTAATGAAGTTTTTAAACCTTTTTTTACCCTTGGAATTAAAATAGCTTTTACATCTTTGGTAATTTGTTCTTGCATTTTATATTGATTTCCATTGGTAAAATCGTCGTGTTGAGTAGAGATCACAATAGTATCAATGCGTACCGGCTGATTTTTATCGTTGTACTCAATGGTTACCTGCGATTTTGAATCCGGACGTAAATACTTCATTTGTTTGCCTTCTTTACGAATGGCAGCAAGTTCCAATAGTAAACGGTGGGCCAGATCCAAAGGTAATGGCATATAATTATCGGTTTCGTTGGTAGCGTAACCAAACATCATTCCCTGGTCACCGGCACCTTGCTCTTCTTTTTTCTTTTTATCAACGCCCTGATTAATATCGGATGATTGTTCGTGAATGGCCGAAAGCACACCACACGAGTCGGCTTCAAACATGTATTCGGCTTTGGTATACCCAATTTTGCGAACCACCTCGCGGGCAATTTCCTGTACGTCGAGGTATGCATGTGATTTTACTTCGCCGGCAAGTATAACCTGGCCAGTTGTTACCAATGTTTCGCAAGCAACTTTACTTTG
>JBGASH010000056.1:0-15964 GCA_044229775.1 Bacteroidia bacterium | reverse complement strand
CTGAATAAAGTACACCCCCGATGCTTGTATCCAAAACGTATTTGTAACCGCCTTCTTTAGCTACCATCTCAATGGCTTTTTTGGCTTTTTCTATAATAGGAGCCGTTAACTCACCGTATTTTTTTTGGTAATCCTGTTGCGCTTGTTGTTTAAAATCTTCAATACGTCTTTGTAAGGTTTGAAGTTCTTCCTGTTTTGTTTTTTTAACCAGGTCGCTCATGGTAGGCTCATCTTTTAAATAAGCATCGTATTTGGTTTGCAGCTCGGTTTCCATAGCTGCTACGGTTTTTTCAAGATCTTTAAGATAATTCTGCGCCACATCTTTAGTTGTTTTGGTTTCCGGCATCATCATCACTAATGAATCGAGACTTAAATGCGCAATTTTTTGAGCTTGGGCAAAAGTAAAACATCCGGCAGCTAATAAAATTAACGCTGTTTTTTTGATTGTAGTTTTCATATCATTTGTTTTTAGTAGGCCTGCATCACAGGCATTTTTTTATTTTTTATTGTAACCTAAAAAGGTAAGAACATCTTCGCTAATATCGTATTTCTGGTTGGCATATAAAATGGCAATGGCACCGGCTTTATCCAAAACAATTCCCAAACCTTTACGATCGGCCACCGCTTTTACGCCGTTATAAACTTTATCCTGCAAAGGTTTAACCAACTCCTGGCGTTTTTTAAATAATTCGCCATCTACCCCAAAGCGTTTGTTCTGTAATTCTTTCACTTCTTTTTCTTTATTAATGATCTCGTTTTCGCGCTTCTTTTTCATATCATCTGTTAACAGGATGGCATCTGCCTGGTAGGCTTTATACAGTTTGTCGATCTCATTGTATTTTGCCTCATGTTCTTTTTGCCAGTCAACCGATATTTTATCGATCTCGGCCTGAGCCGCTTTAAATTCAGGAATACTCGCTAAAATATAATCTGTGTCAACAAACCCGGTTTTTTGCGACTTAGCAACAAATGAGCTTAAAACAAGAATGGTAATGATCGAAAATAGCTTTTTCATTTTATCTGTTATTTAGGTTATCTAATAACGTGCCCGAAGATAAGGATAATATATAAATTAACATTTTTTAATCGCTTAAAGTTCACCTAATTGTGCTCCAATAGTAAAATGGAAATGGCCTTTATAAAGGGTAGGGTCGCTAGGACCTACGTCCATGTTCCAGCCATAATCTAACCCCAATAATCCAAACATTGGTAAAAAGATCCTTAAACCCACCCCTGCACTGCGTTTAACCTGAAAAGGATTGTAGCTTTTATAGGTACTCCACGAATTTCCTGCTTCGGCAAAACCTAAAACAAATATGGTAGCCTGTGGATTTAGGGTTATTGGGTAACGTAATTCCATAGTATAACGCGAACAAATAGGATCTCCCTGAGCCGTAGACAGTGAGTTATCCTGGTACCCGCGAAGGGCAATGATCTCACGCGCCACAAAATTCTGGAAACCACTTAAACCACTACCACCTAAATAAAATCGCTCAAACGGCGAAACACCAACGTCTTTGTTATACCACCCTAAAAATCCGAAACCGATCTTGGTTCTTAATACCAGGTTGCGCGCTTCCTTACCTTCAGCTGCGCGTTTATTGGTAAGTTGTGTGAACCACTCCGCTGTAAATTTATATTTCTGGTACTCTAAAAAGCGGTAACGTTCGTCAAGGGTAAGATCGGTATAGCTCTTGTGATTGAAAAGCGAGTAGGGTGGGGTCCATTGCCCGTGAAAAACAAGATTAGAGCCATTCTTAGGAAAGATAGGAGCATCAACCGAATTACGCGAAATGTTAGTGCTTAAGTTAAAGTCGTTAGCATAACCGGTCGGTAAAATAAAATAGGTGTATTTATAAAGTTCATAATAGTTGTAGTTGCCGCTCACATAAAGACTAAAGAAGTCATCAGGCCACTTCATACGTTTACCAAATCCAACAGTACCACCCCAAATGTCCATGGTGCTGGTTAAAGGATTAACCACTTTTGCTCCGGTCTCAGGATCTTTCATGGTTTTTTTAATGCCGTTGGAGAATGACGAGTGGAATGCCGAAACCGTTAGTGAGTTTGGTTTTCGGCCACCCAGCCACGGTTCTGTAAACGAAAGGTTATAGGATTGATAATACACGCCATTGGTTTGCGCCGAAATGCTTAAGCGTTGTCCGTCGCCCGTTGGTAATGGTTTCCACGATTCTTTTTTAAAGAAGTTGCGGGTAGAGAAATTATTAAAGGTAACACCTAAGGTTCCAATTACACGGCCACCGCCCCAACCACCAGAAAGTGTGATCTGATCGTTTGGTTTTTCGGCAACGGTATATTCAATGTCCACTGTACCGTCCGCGGGATTTGGTGTAGGCTGTACGCCCATTTTTTCGGGATCAAAATAACCCAATTGCGCCAACTCACGCTGCGAACGGATGATATCCGATCGGCGGAATAATTGTCCGGGCCTCGTTCTTAACTCGCGGTAAATTACGTGATCGTTGGTTTTGTCGTTGCCTTTTACCGTTACTTTATTGATGATGGCCTGCTTGCCTTCATACATTTGTATGTCAAAGTCGATGGTATCATTATGAATATTGGCTTCGCGTGGCGTAACCTGAAAGAATAAATAGCCGTCATCCATGTAAAGAGAGGATACGTCGAGACCGTTAGGGTTCATGAATAATTTTTGCTCGAGTTGCGCCTGATTGAACACATCGCCCTTCTTAATATTCAATAAAGTATCCAATTGTCCGCTACGGTATTTGGTGTTACCGAACCATTTAAAATTACCGAAATAAAACTTATGACCCTCTTCAATATAAACATCGATGGCTACTCGGTTCTTTTTTACGAAATAGGCGGTGTCTTTGACGATACGCGCATCGCGATAACCTTTAGTGTTGTATTTTTCGATGATATTCGGAAGGTCCTTGGCCACGTTATCCTCCAGGTATTTTCCCGAATTAAAAATATTCCATTTGCGGTAAGGTTTGCTATCTTTCATTTTACGACGCAACTTTCCTGTTTTTATAATGGTGTTGCCATGAAAGGTAAGGTCCTGGATGCGCACCTTCGAATCTTTATTTACGTTAATATTTAAAATAACGTGAGGGGTTTTGGCAAGGCGATCGGGTTCAGAGGTAATGGTTACAACAGTGTTATAATACCCTTTGTTCACATAAAAATCGCGAACAATATTTTTTACATAACCAATAGTGTAATCGGTAACTACTTTTTCGCGGATGAGGCGCACCTTGTTGCGAATATCATCGGCATCACTTTTCTTAACCTTATCGCCGGTAAAGATGAATTTGGATAACCGTGGTCGTTCGGTTACTTCTATAATTAGAAATACATCCTTACCGATAACTTTTTCCTGATAGATCTTGATGTTTTCAAACAACCCTTGTTTCCATAAAGCTTTAATAGCGTCGGTAATTTTATCACCTGGTATAGTGATCTTATCACCGGCCATTAAACCCGAAAGTAAACGGATGATGTTGCCATCGGTGTACAAATTACCTTTAGGGGTTATACCGCCAATGATGTAATTTTTTGGCGCTGCGTAATTAACGCTGTCTTGCTGCGCAAAAGCGCCCAAACACCATAATGTGAAAATAAAAAAAGTATATATTTTTTTTATCCCCATCAATTGTTTCCGGTAAGTTGTTCGCTTGTTTTTCCAAATCGTCGTTCGCGGTTCTGATAACTGATGATGGCTTCAAAAAAATCTTTTTTTCTGAAATCGGGCCACAAGGTATCCGTAAAATAAAATTCGGCGTAAGCCAATTGCCACAATAAATAGTTACTGATACGGTGTTCGCCGCTGGTGCGGATCATTAACTCGGGATCGGGATATTTTTTAGTACACAAGTGTTCTGATATGGTTTGCTCATTGATATCGGAAACCGATAACAAGCCATTCTTTACTTTTTCCGAGATCTGTTTAACGGCTTCTGTAATTTCCCATTTGGAGGAGTAACTTAAAGCCAGTACTAAAGTGATCTTGGTATTTTTTTCGGTTGATTTGATAGAGGCCTGCAATTCGTTATAACAAGCTTCCGGTAAACTTTTAAGATTACCAATGGCCTCCAGTTTTACGCCGTTTTTGTTGAGGTGAGGTGTTTCAATACTGATGGTAGCGACTAAAAGTTCCATTAAAGCATCCACTTCTTCTTTAGGGCGGTTCCAATTCTCGGTGCTGAATGCGTACATGGTTAAAAATTTAACACCGGCTTCTGCTCCCGCTTCCACAATATCGCGAACCGAATTAACACCTTCGTGATGGCCAAAAATGCGATCTTCTCCTTGTTGTTTTGCCCATCTTCCATTGCCATCCATAATAATGGAACGTGTTTTGGAACGTTATTTTTGTTTATTTTTTGCAATAGATCCATAGTATTTGCAAGGTTGACAAATTTAGCAAAAAAGGGCTAAAACCCGTATAAATACAATGAGACGAGAGTATTTATAACAGTTTTTATGATTTTTTTGTTAATTGACTAAGGGGGAATTTTTATTCGAATCCATAAGCGTGACAAGGCGCAGGCTTAGGATTTATTTTTATGTTGATGGTAAGTCCGGTAAAAAAATACCAGTCTTTTGTGCGAGGATTTCCCCTTTGTGTATTGGTAAGATCGCCACCACCCCTGCTGCGATTACTAAGTAAAACACCAAGGTCGCTACTTGGAGTAACTTTTGTAAAATCGGGATAAGTGCCGCTCACATCATCTAAATAATCGGTGAAGGTTTTGCGCGGGCCCCATTCTAAACCAAGGCCAAGATTTTTCGACACATTGAATTTTATTCCTAAACCAAACGGAATTCCTACCTGCCATAGGCGGTAACTTTTGCTCTGCCCCTCGGTTCTTAGCGGCGCCAAAGCTACCCAATGAGCGCCTCCCACATTGGCCTGAGGTTTGAAATGAAACGCATCAACACCTGCAAATAAGAACATGGTAAAGCGGTATTTGTCGTTACTGATCCGGTAATCCAAAAAATTAAATTCAGACACAACATAAAACTCATTGATGCGTGATTTAAAATTAAGATTGCGCTCACGCTGGTCGGCATCTTCGCTCTGCGAATCGTCGCCCATGATGTTACCGAAATTCATGCCGCCTCTTAAAGCATAACGGTAATGAGGAGTAAAACGGTAAAACACACCACCGGCAGGTTGCGTTAAAAAAAAGTGTGAAGTGGGATTAAGATCGCCAAGGTAATAAGAGCCACCAACAAAAATGCCAATTTCGTGTTGTATAAAATTACGGCGACGTGATTGCGCCCGGCTTTGAAAAAGGACCAGCGATAATAAAAATATGAAAACAATTTTTTTCACTGTTATAATAACGTAAAGTTCGCGAAATTATTGCTTGCAAATAGTTAAAAATATGTAAATATATCTATGATTATCAGTTAGTTATGCACTAATGGCGTCCATTAAAATTATGTTTCCTAATTTCACATCTTTGTAATATTATGATCCAGATACGATCTTTTTGTTTCGGGCCTTTTCAGGAAAACACCTACGTACTTTTTGATGAGAGTAATGAGGCCCTAATTATTGATCCGGGAAACAGTAGTTCATCTGAGCACCAGCATTTAAAAAAATTTATTTCGGATAATAATTTAAATGTAAAACGTTTACTGCTTACGCATGCGCACCTTGATCATATTTCGGGTAACGCGTTTGTTTTTGAGACCTGGAAATTATTACCAGAAGTTCATGTTAATGATCTTGTTTTTATTGAAAGACACAAGCAAAGCGCCGATATGTATGGTTTACCTTGCGAGCCATCGCCTTTACCAAAAGTGTTTTTGAAAGAAGGCGAAAAAATAAAGTGGGGAAACAGTGAACTGGAAATGATCTTTACGCCCGGGCACTCGCCGGGAAGCATCACGTTTTATAATAAGGAACAACAATTTATCATTGCCGGCGATGTGCTATTTTACGGAAGCATCGGTCGTACCGATCTGCCAATGGGAAATCATGAAACCTTAATAAAATCGATCAAAGAAAAATTATTTCCATTGGGCGATGAGGTAAAAGTGTATAACGGTCACGGGCAAGCTACAACTATTGGATTTGAGAGAATGAACAATCCGTTCTTGACTTAAGACCTCATGTATCCGATTTTTTCAACACAGAGGCACAGAGCTACAGAGGACACAGAGGTTTAATTAAGCCGCCCCGAATCTAAAACCTAAGCCCGATTTTGTTCCGCTTTCTACATGTAAATGTTTTACATCTTCAATGGTAAGCGCCCCTAATGCATCAGGTGTTCTTTCTGTAGGAGGCATACCCGCTAAACGCAAATTCTGTTTCATCACAATTTCACCAACGGTTTGCCTAACGGTGCGCGCATTACCAAAAAACTTATCGCGTTTATCATAAAGCGTAATAAAATAGTTATTCAGGTGTTCTTTTGCTTCAGCGGTAATAGTTAGTCCTTCTTTTTTCAAAAGACTTTCGGCAATCACCATTAATTGTTCGGCCGTGTAGTCGTAGAACTGAAATGTTTTATCAAAGCGCGATTTTAATCCGGGATTCATCTCAATGAATCGCGCCATGTTATCGGGGTAACCGGCCACGATCACACCAAATTTTCCGCGTTGATCTTCCATGCGTTTTAAAATAACTTCAATGGCTTCTTTCCCAAAATCATTTGATCCACCACCTTCTGCCAAAGCGTAAGCCTCATCAATAAATAAAATCCCGCCCATAGCCGCATCTACTTTTTCCTGCGTCTTCAACGCGGTTTGTCCTACATAACCCGCTATCAATCCTTCACGATCCACTTCTACAATATGCCCGCGCTCCAACAAGCCCAGCGATTTATAAATTTTAGCGATAATGCGCGCCACTGTTGTTTTACCCGTACCCGGATTACCCGTGAAAACCGAATGCAAAGAAAATTTATTTACTACATCTTTACCTACCTCGTTATAAAAACGAATGAGTTTTACCATTTCATTAAGATCGTGTTTGATGTTGTCCATGCCCACAAGGTCGTTCAACTCACCCATTGCCATTTGCAGATCTTTGTCGTTTACGGTAAGCGTTAATTTTTTCTTATCGCCGCCTTTGAACACCAGCTTCAGATCTTCGAGCGTAATGGTTGACAGATCTTCCTTGGTTACTTTTTCAAGATCGGTGGATTTCATAATGCGCACACCCAAATTTTGTTTCGCTTCTTCAATGATACCATTCACAAATCGGGCGTTACCAAATGACCGGTCGCGTTTGCGGTAACTTTCGGTTAATTGTTCTTTCAAATACGCATCTGCTTCGGGCGAGAACGAAACTTGTTTATTTCCCGCGGTATAAAGAGCTATCTGGTGCAACTCTTCCGGCAGATAATCATCAAAATTAAAATATTGAGAGAACCGCGATTTTAATCCGGGATTACTTTCAATAAAGGTGTTCATCTCTTTTGGATAACCGGCTACAATGATGGCGATGTTACCCGGACCATCGCTCATTTCTTTCAATAAGATCTCGATAACTTCTTTTCCAAAATCTTTACTGTCTTCACCTGAACGTGCCAACGAATAAGCTTCATCAATAAATAAAATACCACCGCGCGCGTCTTCTATGGCTTTTTTTACTTTAGGCGCTGTTTGTCCAATGAATTCTCCAACCAAAGCGGCTCTGTCAACTTCAAACACATGTCCCTTGGTAAGCAATCCCATTTTATGATAGATTTTCCCAAGCATTTTTACAATGGTGGTCTTACCGGTTCCGGGATTTCCGGTAAATACCGAATGCAAAGAGATTTTATTATTATCATCAAAGCCTTTTTCTTTACGGAGTGCGGTAAATTTTAAGTAAGTGATATTTTCGTTGATGCTTTTCTTTACACTTTCTAAACCAATCAGCGCCTGAACTTCGGCCAGTAATTCTTCCAATGTTTTATCTGGTGCGGCCGTAGAAGCGGTGTTCACTGTTCCGGTGCTAGAATGACTGGCAGCAATAGTTTGTTCGATAGAGGTGATCAATTCAGGAACGCCTTCTTCTTCTACGTCTTTACATTCAAACACAATGGCGCCAATGAGTACATCCATAAACACCAACTCTAAAGAATATTTATCATCTTTCCATGAGCCGGGATTGTTGTGACCCCAACCCAGATCAAGCGTATAGGTATAATTACTTTTATTACTATCTATATAACCGGTTTTGTGCTGATGCGCTTTGGGTTGTCCGGCGTCATCAATGTAATTTAAAAACAGTTCGTAGTTAAAATCGGCATTGGTTAGTGCTTTAATTTTTATTTCGGCCCAAACGTATTGTGTGGTATTTTTATTAAAGGTTTTTAAATATTTGCGGTGGCGTTGATTCCATCCGTCAAATTCACCGGCAATAGTTTAATATGTTCAATAGCGAAATAAGGATTGCTTTGATTGGTAACCAGGCCTACATCTTCAATATGGTATTGTTGTTCGCCCACCACAACGCCGTCTATCAGCGCTAGCCATTTATAGGTTCCTTTTTTCCAGAAAATTCCAGGGGTGGCATTGCCCCAGCCGTCTCTTACATACGCGATGTTCTCGTCCTTACTTACTTTTAGTTCAACATCGAGTTCGGCAATTTTTTCGTTAGCGCCGGGAATGATTTTTTCGCAACGCAGGGTAACTTTGGTTTGCCAATCTTCTTCGTCAAATAATTTATTGAAGAGTGCCAGCTCACAGCGAATGTAAGTGGTTTCTGCTTTATCAAATACCGTGCGGTAACGTTTAGTGGAATTGGCCATCCACTCATCGGATGAATACACCGACAGGCTTTTGAATTTAAAACGTTTTTCCATCTCAATGTTGTTTTTGCGTTAAATACTGTTGCCATTTCCAGGCAGAGAGCATCATTTCATCAATGGTGAATTTTGGTTCCCAGTTTAATTCTTTTCTTGCCAGATCATTATTAGCGTAAATGGCTTCTACATCGCCGTGGCGCCTCGGACCAAGTTCGTAGTTCAATTTTGTTTTCGAAACTTTTTCGAAGGCATGTATGGCTTCTAAAACCGTTACACCATTACCGGTACCTAAATTGAATAATGAGAGTGGATGCTTATTTTTTTTATCCCACAAATAATCGAGTGCTTTTACGTGGGCATCGGCAATATCGCATACGTGAATGTAATCGCGCACGCAAGAGCCGTCTTTAGTTTTATAATCAGTGCCATGCACAAACATTTTTGGAATTATTCCTGCTGCAGTTCGTGTAATAATTGGCACAAGGCTGGTGGGTGGCCCTAATGGTAATTCACCGATCAAAGCACTGGGATGCGCGCCAACCGGATTGAAATAACGCAGCAGCACCGAATTGAAATTTGTTTGAGAACCGGTAAATGTTCTTACGATATCTTCGCCAATTTGTTTGGTGTGGGCGTAGGGCGATTCGGCTTTAGGCAAAGGACTATCTTCGGTAACCGGCATTTTATCGGTATTGCCGTAAACCGAACACGAAGAAGAAAAAATGAAATTGTTGATCTGTTTTTCCTGACAAAGCCTCAGGATATTAACGAGGCTTTCAAGGTTGTTGTGATAATAGAGTAGCGGATCGGCAACACTTTCAGGTACCGATTTAAAAGCGGCGAAATGAATGATACCGGCAATATTTTGAAGGGGTGCGGTTTGTTGTTTAAGCGCTTCCCAATCGCAAAGATCGAGATTCAGATTCTTTACCTTTTTACCCGCAACAGCTTCAATTCGGTCAAATGTTTTTTCGGACGAATTAGTGTAATTGTCAATAGAAATAACCTCGTAATTACTTTTTTGTAAAAGTTCAATGATGGTGTGTGAGCCAATATATCCGGCTCCTCCGGTAACGATAATGCACGATGGTTCTTTCATGTAATGAGCAAACAGCTACGGTTAAAAGATACTGTAAAAATATGTGATGAAGTTAAAATAAATTTTCTGAATTTTCTCTATTTTTAGGGAAAATGAACGAGTATGCAGATTATTGGGATCTAGTATTACCTCCCTTTTATATTTTAGCATTGATTGGCATTGGCGTTGCCTATAGAAATGCGCACCAGTACAAACGAGAATATTACAAGTATTTTATTCCTGCCTTTGTGGCTAAGTTGTTTGCGGCCATTGCGTTTTGTTTAGTTTATACTTTTTATTACGAAGGGGGTGATACAACGGGCTATTACATTAGCGCCCGCGCATACGTCAATATCTTGTTCAATAACGGCTTTGATTCTTTTATGGAAGTGGCAAATTTTTATTCTCATAACATTCAAAACACGGGATATTTTAACGAAACTAACGGCTATCTTTATTTCCCGCCTCACGACTATTACGCTCTGGTGGTAGTACTTTTAACGTCTCCTATTTGTTTGCTTGCCGGAAAAAGTTTTTTTGCTACCACAATTCTGTTGTCGGCATTTAGCTTTATAGGTTCATGGAAACTTTACGAATTATTCATTTATTATTTTCCTAAAAAAACAAAAGAGTTCGCTTATATTATTTTGTTTATCCCATCAGTAATATTTTGGGGCTCCGGAATTTTAAAAGATACTTACACCTATACGTTTGTTGGAATTTATACCTATTCTATATGGAAATACTTTATTATAAAAGATCGGAAGATTAAATACATCATTGCAGTAGTAATTACGGCCATATTCATTATCTTAATAAAACCCTACATTTTTATTGCCTTAATGCCGGGTTCTATTATTTGGCTTGCTTTTAATCGTCTTAAAAAGATCCGGAATCCGTTTTGGCGGGCTGCCAGTATTCCGATTGTGTTTGCCACATTTGGTGCCATTATTGTTTTGGGTATGAGTTTACTGGATGCTTATTTAGGTGAATACAGCGTTGACCATGTGTTGGATAAAGCGGTTAAAACACAACAGGATCTTATAAGAGGTGATCAATATGGTGGAAATAATTTCGATATAGGTAAGTTTGATGCCACAATTAGCGGAATACTTTTGAAAGTTCCGGTCGCAATCAATCTGGCGCTTTTCCGACCTTATTTATGGGATGCCAATAACGTGGTAATGTTGGCATCCGGATTAGAAAACCTTGCCGTTTTGGGATTCACCATTTATGTATTATTTAAAGTAAGTTTTAGAAAAATTTTAAAAACCATTGGAGAAAACCCGCTCATCTTGTTTTCCATAGTCTTTGCCTTATTCTTCGCTTTTTCAGTAGGATTAACCACTGCAAATTATGGCGCTTTGGTTCGGTTGAAGATCCCCTGCATTCCTTTTTATCTGGCCACTTTGCTCATGATATATGAGTTGAATAAGAAACTTCCTATTGGCCATAAAGAGTAGCGTAATTTTTTTCGGCAATTGTGTAATTACGGTATTTAACGGCCAACTCTCTGATCATGTTTTTGTGATCAGGTTCCATTAAAAGCCTTTCAATATGTTTGATCCCCGACAGATATTCATTATTATTCAGCGATCTTAAAACAAACCCGGCATCATTTTTTTCAATGATCTCCGAATCTTCAGAAATGTTTTTCGTAATAATTACAGGAAGTCCCAAAGCCCAGTATTCGCCGTTTTTAATAGGAGAGCAGTATTTTTTGGATGGAACAGGTTTAACGGGACAAATGGCAAAATCGGCTAAATTCATGTACCGGTGTATCTCTGCAAAGGGAACAAATGTTTTGGAAATGGTTTTTTTGCTGATATGGAATTGTGCTAATTTTTTCGACAAATAATCATCGCTAACATTGCTTAAAAGCAAAAATCCGAATTTATCGCCCCAATGCTCCTCACAGCATTTAATGAATTCAAACACTTCATCTTCGAGGTAGATCCCTCCAAATTTGCCGGCATATACACAAATGATCTTGTTGGTAAGATCCAATTTTTCCATTAAACCTAAATCTTTTGCAGTGGGTATAAATTTTTCAAGATCCACACAAGCGGGCTTCACAAAATAATTTTTAGGGATATAATTAAATTTATCTTTAATATAGTTTTCCATACCTGGAGCGGCAAAGATCAAATTGGTTGCCCGTTTGGCCTGTAATTTTTCGAAACCAAAAAGAAGTTTATAGCTAAGACTAAATTTACTCCAGGTATTATTTTCGATCATGGCTTCAGCGTGCGGTTCAAAACTATCTATATTGAGTTTTCGCTTTGTTAAAACAGAAAGAATGTAGCCGATCATTCCGGCCGGGGTGCACCAGGCATGAATCGTATCAATGTTTTCTTTTTTGATCAATTTTTTTAAAAAGAAAAGTTTTTGTAACCACATTAAAACCGCACCGCCACCAAAAGGCTTGTAGGGTAGACTTACCTGATGAATGTTGTATTTTTCAAGTGTTTTATCGGGTTCGGAAACGGAATGATCAAGTGTTACTAAAAATATTTTACTATTCTCGGGTAATTGTTTTGAAATGATCTTTACATATGGCAGGGTATACGTTTGGATCAACGCATCCGAATAAGGCCAATACGTTAATACCATGATATTTGAAGGTGTTCTCAAAACAAATGTTTAATGATGGCAAAGAAACGTTTTTTAAAAATGAAAGAAGGCATAACCGAAATGCTTTTTTGTAAATAAGAAAATGCTTCTTTTTTGTAACCCAGTAGCGATAAGTGCAGCGCTAAATAAGAGAGACAACTGCATTTGAATGTGGAAAGAGCGTTTTTATAATGTTCAGTTACAACGTTGTTTGAAAGAACGGTTTCCATAATGGTGTTAACCCTTTTAATTAATTTATTCTTATCAGGGCCAACCACACTTCTTTCGGTATGGTTAATGATACTGGAAGTAATGGTATTAATATAATGCAAAGGATAGTTAACCGCCAAACGTAACCACAATTCCCAATCTTCCATCCCTGAAATGTCACGATCTTCATTAAATATATTTTGCAAAGCAATATCGCGTCTCACAATAACACCATTGCAACTCAAAAAATTTCCTTCAATAAGCCGCTCGTTGGGATGCTCTTTGTAAACCGGACCTTTTCCTGTTACGTTATTACTTTCATCTTTGATGTCGTATCTCAAATGAAGAAATTCGGGCGTATTGTTATGAATGATGTACTGATAAGCTGTAGATAAATGAATGGGATATAAGGTATCGTCGGAATCAAAAAAGATGACATAATCTCCTCTAGAATTTAAAAGCCCTTTATTTCGAGCCGCTGCGCGTTCGCTGTTTGTTTGATAAATGTACGTTATTTTGATCTCCGGATTGGTTTTAATGATATGCTCAACCACTTCTTTCGTATTATCGGTACTGCCGTCATCTACTACCAGTAATTCATACCTGGGGTAATTCTGCTTTAAAACAGAATTTATGGTCTGTTGAAGCAAATGCCCTCTGTTAAATGTTGGAATTATTATAGAAAAAACAACTTCCATTTAGTTGATAGGTATTAAATGTACGTCAAACAGATCCTGAATTTCGCAAAAGGAAGAGCTGTTGATCTTTTTATTGTCCAAATAAATATCATAATTTAATTGGATCAACGTGTCGTAGATCTCTTCCAAAGTTTGAACATTGTTTTTTATCAAGGGCGGATGTAAGGCTAAAATAATTTTTGGCCTGAATTTTTTTATTGTCGCAGTGGCACCCCTTATCACATCCAATTCAACGCCTTCGGCGTCTATCTTCATGAAATCTACTTTCTCTAATTTGCTTTCATAAACAAAATCATCTATCGTAGTGAGACCAACCTGAACAGAAGCTCTTTTTTTGTCATCTCTTGCCACCAAACTGTTAGCGTTGCTTCCGTCGTACTCGTCCACAAAGAAATTAACGTACCCTTTTTTATTGGAAACAGCCTGATGAACAGGTTGAATTATACTTTGTGCATTATTTAATTTTATAATTTTTTTCAAGGTTTCAAAAGTCCCCGGAGTGGGTTCAAAAGCGTAAACTTTTCCTTTTTCTCCAACTAATTGTGCCGCGATCAAAGAAAATAAACCTAAATGAGCGCCTACGTCAATAACCGTCATGCCCGACTGACAATGGCGTGATAAGAATACAGCATTTTCTTTTTCATATTCACCGGCAAAATAGCGCGACCATTTGGCCGGGAAACGCATGGTGAAATTGTTGATGGTACGCGGAACGCCTTTATACAATGTTACAAGGTCAATAACTGAGTAAACGCTATTTTTTAAAATACTCATTTATTTGTTTATAAAGTTGAATGTGCTTTGTTACTTTAGTATCATTAGAATAATCACGTATGGCAGTAGTATAGGCATTGGCGGCTAATTTTTCGCGTAAAGCTTTGTTGTTATACAGCTCTATAATGGCCTGTTTAACCGCATGCGCGTCACAATAATTAACCACATAAGCATTCTCCATATGTTTGGCCGATTGAAAGGCATATCCCGAAAGTGTTAATATTTGTGGTCTTGAACTGATCATACCTTCAATGATCGATATACCGCAATTTTCAACATATTTATTAATGGGGATGTGCAAATGAATATCAAATAATTGAAATAAAGCTACGGGATCATTGATAAATCCTTTAAAAAAAACAGTGTCCTCCAGCGACAGATCCTTAATGAGTTTAAAGATAAGATCCTTGTCTTGCCCTTCCGATCCAAATATGCAAAGCTTAATATTGGGAAATATTTTTTTGACTTCGGCCATCGCTTTGATAGCGTATTCTTGTCCTTTCCATAATTCCAGGCGCGCGAGCATACCTATCAAAAAAGTGCCATCCGGAAGAGCCAATTCTTTTTTTATTTTTTCGATACGCTCGGGTTGAATTGAATTGTATTCACTTACTTTTAGGCCATGATATATTACGCATAGTTTTTCCTTAGGTAAGTGCCAATGTTCTAATAAATATTCATAAGCGCTATCGGCCACCGCTATGGTCTTTATTACATTATTAAAGGTAAAGCGGTCGATGCGTTCTTGCTTCTTGTTTTTAAAATCATGGGCCCAGCTGGCATTTTCACAGGTCGTTATCCTGTTTTTTATTCCTGCTAACCGGGCAGCGGCTAAACCAACTAAATTCCCGTAAGGTAAGCTGGTATGAACGAGCGAGGTTTTTTCGTTCAGCATGATGGTTTTTGCTTTGAGGATATTTTTTACATGCGAAAAGACCGAAGAATGCTTCAAAAAATAAACTTTAATTCCATGAGCTTCAATGTCTGTTTTTAAAATGGGGATCTCAGGTTCAATAATAATAAAATAGTGATCAACCCCACGATTTTTTAATTCTTCAGAGAACCAAAGCCACTGCGTTGATTTGGTGATGTGCGATAGAACAAAAGCAATTTTCATTAATATAGAATACCTTCTTTTATATTTTCATTTCTCTTTTTAAGCTCAGCAATTGCAAGATCTAAAACGCTTTCATACGTTTTTTCTTCCTTAGTGTTCTTTGAACTTGTAGATTTTAAAGAATCTTTAATATAGATAAATGGTGTTTTCCAGTTATTAAGCGTTTTGGTTTCTTTACGATAGATCTCATGCACCAGCGCGTATTCGTATTTCAGTTGTTTGTTAAACTTAACGGAATTGCTGGCACTGGAGGCTATGTTAACATAACCCAGTTGTTTATTCCATGCAAATTTTATTGGTAAAGAGGTTACACGCATGGTGTACTCAAAATCGATGATCTTGAAAGCCGGATTAAAGAAACCAAGTAAAGGCAAAGAACTTTTTCTAAACATAATGCTCAAACCACAAAAAAGAAAGGGCTTTTTATTTTTAAGCCACTTCTGAAATTGCTCGGCAATGTTGTGAGGAAAGAAAGTGGTTGGTTTGGTGGAGGTGCTTACCGACATGCCATCAAATCCCATGAGGTCGTATTGTTTGTTTTCGAGAAGGAACTTCTTGCAGGAGGCAATACATTCAAAAGAAAAAACGTCATCATCCGTTATTATTTTAATAACCTCTCCTTTGGCCATTAAAATAGCTTTATTGGTTCCGTGAGCTTCTCCAAAGTCTTTCTCAGAAATGAACTGATGTATTTTGCCTTCTTTTTTAAGTTGAGAAAGATATTCCGATGAACCGTCGC
>JBGASH010000055.1:0-16737 GCA_044229775.1 Bacteroidia bacterium | reverse complement strand
TTTTCCTCCCGCTCTTTAGGCGGAACTTTAAATGCTTTCTTATTCAGCGTAATGATCATCCCCGCAAGCTGAACAGAATCTCTTATTTCCTGAAAGGCCTTATAGGCCTTCAAATAACATTCAAATGCTTTAGATGTGTAACCTGAGCCGCCAAGATATTGTCCTAAACTTTTAAAATTCTTACCTCTTGATCTTATATTACCTGTTTCATAACAGCGTGCGGCTTCATTTGCAATTGCCACCAACTTTGATTTTTGATTGCTGTAATAGTAAAGCGAGGTTATTATATAGTAATAACGGATGCGATCCTCAATACTATTACCAGCTAACTTATACGCTTTCTCAAGTAGGCCTTCTATCCTAACTGCCTGTGAGTCCTTGGCCAGTTCGTTGGCCTTAGTAACCAGGGTTAACGTTGCTTCTGCCATATAATAATTAGATCGCAATATCGAATCGGAAATTAGATTCTCTTTAACCTTATTTAAAATCTTCTGGCATTCAGGAATATTATGCTTGTTAACGTATCTAACATACTTTTTTAGTTCATACATCAGCATTTCTTTACGGTTAGTGATCTTCTTCCCGTACTCCCCCGACTTCCTCCAATATAAATTAGATTTTGCCGTGTCTCCCGCAGCGTATTCCTCAGAAATTATTAAATAATCCCGCGCGCAATCCTCATTTGATTTCAAACTAGGAAATTTTTTTATTAAACTATCTATAAGATATTGAGATTGAGAATGTGATGCACACTGTAGACCAAAAAAAACAATAAATAAAAATTTCTTAATATAAACCCTCATGTACAGCCAAACAAAGTGATTTTATAAATTTAACGTGTTTAGGTCACAAACACAAAATTAATTACCTTTGTAAAAAACAACATCATGCCTGGAACCGAATTATTTGGCGCAGAAGAGCGCAAAGAAATTGAAGACGTGTTATCAACCGGAATTCTTTTCCGCTACAATTACGAAAACCTTCGTAAAGACATGTGGAAAGCACGCGATTTTGAGAAGGAAGTGTGTAAGATCACTAATGCCAAGCACGCCCTGGCTGTTTCAAGCGGATCGGCCGGCATAATGGCGGCATTGGCAGCTGCTGGTATTGGTACGGGTGATGAAGTTATTGTACCTCCCTTTACTTACGTGGCCACCATTGAAGCGGTTTTATTTTTAGGTGCCCTTCCCGTTTTTGCCGAAGTTGACGAAACACTTTGTTTGAGTGCCGCCGGAATTGAAAAAGCCATCACTAAAAAAACAAAAGCCGTTTGTCTGGTTCATATGTGTGGCGGTATGGCCGATATGGACGCCTTGATGCCCATTATTAAAAAACATAATTTGATTTTGGTGGAAGATGCGGGACAAGCATTTGCCGCTTCCTATAAAGGTACTTTTACCGGATTGTTTGGCGCCGCCGGATCTTACTCGTTCGATTATTTTAAAATTGCCACTGCCGGTGAAGGCGGTGTATTGGTGACCAACGATAAAAAAATATTTTCGCTGGCTGATAACTTCTGTGATCATGGTCACGATCACGTTGGCGATAACCGTGGTATGGAAAATCATCCGGTGATAGGATTTAATTTTCGTATTAGTGAATTGCACGCGGCCGTTGGCGCGGCGCAAACACGTAAAGTGCCCTTGCTTTTAGAGAAGAACCGCAAATACAAAAAATTTCTTGAAACTATCTTATCAAAAACAGAAGGCATCTCATTTGCGAAACTTGCCGACCCATCGGGCGACTCTGCCACTTTCTTAAACTTAATGCTTCCCGATACCGCTACCGCTAAACGCGTAGTAGATGAATTTAATAAGAACGGCGTTACCGGATTTAATTACTGGTACACCAATATGTATCACTTCATCAATCAGTGGGATCATATCACTAACATGCGCTCCGCTTCTAAATTAGCCGTTGAATACATTGGCGCGCCACAGGATTACAAAAATTTACAATTGCCAAAATCAAACGAAGTGGTTGGGCGATTGATCTCTTTCAGTATCCGCAGTGCCTGGACCGAAGCATCCATGACCGAAATGGCAAACAAAATTTCGGACTGTGTAAAAAAAGCTTTGAAACCGGTAAGCGCTTAATTTTTTATAATGTAAAAAGCCGTCCCGACAAAAATGTTCGGACGGCTTCTTTTTTTGAGCTTAGTGCTTACACTTTTCTTACTGTGGGTCTCGAAAAATATTCCACTGCCTTTTTTATGCTAATGTAAAGAAGGAAAGCAAAAAGAAGTATTCCCCAGATCTGTACCAGGAAAATAATTACTTCCTTCAATACAACCCATCCCGTTTTTGCGGCCGACAATAATCTAGCACCAAAGGATGGCTCATAGGCCGGAGGTGTTTTTTCAGACGGAAGTACTGTATAGGCTACGGTCTCCGATTGATAAATGTAAATGGTAACTGTACTGTATTCTACCTGCTCCATTAATTCCATTGAACGTAATTTTGATTCGTCCGATTGCTGTTCCTTTGCCAATAAATTTTCTTCGGCGTTATTAGTTTCGTTCAGTTTTTTTCCACGATCATCAATAGCCTTTGTTAAACGTTCGTTGTGTTTTTTCAAACGGTTCTCCGTCATTTTGTTTGATAACAATGTAAATCCAATATTATCGGCCTTTATGCTGCGGTGGTCCAAAAACTCCATTAGAGGCGCCATTTTCCGAAGAACCGCGTCGAGTTGGGTGTTTGGAACACGAATGGTCAGTGAATTATCCACACGATAGTGACTCGTTTCTAAAATAGAATCTTCACTGAATTTTGTGCGGTTAGTATAAAGCATATTGCTTGCCAAGTTCGTATAACTCACAAAACCTTCATGCTCGGCAACAATGTCTTCAATCTTATATGTGGCGGCCGTTACATCTTTTACTCTGAATTTAATATCGGAAGTGCGAATAAACGTATGCGTACTATCGGCTTTAGTGATTCGGGCGGCTGAAGAGGTGAGCGGATTTTGTGTTGGCAATTCTCCTTTCGTTTTTTCGGTGGTTCCCGAATTTGATCCTTGTTCATCAGCGGCTGGCGATCCCTTGTCAAGCATTTGTGCGGCTAGTGGTGTTGAAACGCTTTCATCTTTTCTTTCGGCCGATCCGCAACTAAATAAAATAAACGACGTAGTTGAAATAATATAAAGCATCTTAAATGCTCTTTTATAATTGTAGGAAGTGGCTCGCTCGGAGCTGTGTTTCCCAATTGTTCTTGTTTTATCCATGGTTGGTTTTTATTATTTATACCATGCCCGATAAAAAGGTAACCCGAAAATAGGTAACCCAAAAAATATAGTTAAAAAGTGTGTGGATTTTTACAAAGGACGCATCTCAATAGGTCAGACATCTTTGTTAGTGAAGAATTTTGAACACCAATTCCTTCAGTAATTCGCCGTTAGAGATACTGATGTTGTTAACTCCTTTTGTTTTGAGATCGTATTCTTTCAGATAAGAAAATATGGTTTTTAGTTTTCCGGTGCTGTACATACCGGCAGCTCTGGCATAACCATCTACAAAAAAAGGATTTACTCCTAAGGCCTGTGCCGCGGCAAATTTACTTTTATCCGCTAAGAAATGGTACTTCAATATTTTTGAAAAATAACCGTATAGGGAACTAAGCACCAACACTGCCGGATTTTCTTTTTCGTTAGCGGCAAAATGATTTACGATGCGATTGGCCTTCAACACATCTTTCTTGGCAAGGGCGTCCTGTAATTCAAACACGTTATAATCCTTACTGATCCCAATATTATCCTGCACCAACTCGGCCGTGATCTCACCACCTTCTTTTACATTAATAAAGAGTTTATCAATTTCATTGGCTATCTTACTAAGATCATTCCCTAAAAATTCGGCCAGCAAAAATTGCGCTTTGGGGGCTATAGTATATTTTCTTTCTTTAACGTAATTAGCGATCCACTCCGGAATTTGATTATCATAAAGGGGTTTGAATTCGGCATACACCGCACTTTTTTGAAGGGCCTTAGCTATAGAACTGCGCTTATCCAATGTTTTATACTTATAGCAAAAAACAAGAATGGTGGAAGCTAATGGGTTTTTAATATAGTGTAAGAATGCAGCAGCCGCATTGCTGCTTTTAGCAGAAGAACTTCCTTCTTCATCATCGTCGGCCACATTTTTATTCAGTTCCTTGATATTCTGCGCTTCTTTTACAATTACTACCTGATGTTCGCTCATCATTGGAAATTGTTTAGCCAATCCTAGTATAGTTCCCAGATCGGTATCTTTTCCATAAACGATGGTTTGGTTGAATTCTTTTTCACTCTCATCCAGCACCGAGTTCTCAATTCTGTCGGAAATAATGTCGATGTAATACGGTTCCTCGCCACATAAAAAATAAATGGGTTTATAGATCCGTCGTTTTACATCCAATAATATTTGATTAAACTCTTTCGACATTGACTAAAAATTTAAATACGGCATTAAACCGTGCAAACCACCTTCGCGTCCAAAACCACTTTCTTTATATCCCCCAAAAGGCGACGCGGGGTCAAATTTATTAAAAGTATTGGCCCAAATTACTCCGGCCCGTAATTTATTGGTAAGCTCAAATATTTTTGCGCCTTTATTGGTCCAAACTCCTGCACTCAAACCATACGGGATGTTATTGGCCTTTTCTATTGCTTCTTCAACTGTTCTGAATGTTTGTACAGCTAAAACAGGACCAAATATTTCTTCATTAACAATGCGATGCGATTGAGCAGTGTGCAGGAACAAAGTGGGTTTGCAAAAATATCCTCTATCGGGAAGGGAACAGGAGCTCTGATAAATTTCGCCACCTTCTTCTTGCCCAAGTTTTATATACGCATTTATCTTTTGCAATTGTTCTTTCGAATTGATTGCGCCTATGTCGGTGTTTTTATCCAACGGGTCGCCAACGATGAGCGTTTCCATTCGCCGTTTCAATTTTGCTATCACTTCTTCCGCCACATTTTCCTGAACCAATAATCGCGAACCGGCGCAACACACATGACCCTGATTAAAAAATATCCCATTCACAATCCCTTCAATGGCCTGCTCAATGGGCGCGTCATCAAAAACAATGTTGGCCGATTTGCCGCCGAGTTCCAATGTTAGTTTTTTATTGGTTCCGGCAATTGCTTTCTGAATAGCCTTTCCCACTTCGGTACTTCCTGTAAAAGCGATCTTATTTATTTTAGTGTGACTTACTATTTCCTCTCCTGTTTTTCCAAATCCGGAAATAATATTTACCACACCATCCGGCAATCCGCTATCGCGAATTAACTCAGCTAATTTTAAAGCTGTGAGTGAAGTAGTTTCTGCGGGTTTTAAAACAACTGTGTTACCGGTTGCCAACGCCGGCGCTATTTTCCAGGCCGCCATCATTAATGGAAAATTCCATGGAATAATTTGTCCTACTACACCAACCGGTTGTGGTTTTTTATCAGGTAAAGCGAATTTTAGTTTATCGGCCCAGCCCGCGTAGTAAAAAAAATGATTGGCAGCCAATGGAACATCAATATCTCTGCTTTCGCGAATTGGTTTACCGCCATCTAAACTTTCTATAACAGCAAATTCGCGGGCGCGTTCCTGGATCATGCGCGCTATTCTAAAAATATATTTCCCGCGTTCCTTAGCCGGCATTTTTTTCCAAACTTTATCATAAGCGTTCTTTGCCGAATTAACCGCAAGGTTCACATCCTTTTCGTTGGCCTCGGCTATTTCCGAAAGTTTTTCGCCGGTAGCAGGGTTGATCGTAGGAAAATAATTTTTACTGTTGGGTTTCACAAATTTCCCATTAATAAAAAGATCATACCGGTTTTCAATTTTAATATGATCCTTGCTCTCCGGTGAAGGAGAATATTTCCAGTTGGTAAAGAATTCGTTGATGTTTTTTGTTTCCGTCATTTGCCACTAATTACACTAATTTTCACCAATTAACTATAAAATAATTCTTTTAAATTGTAAACTGTCCTCGCCAAAATTGACAAGAAGGCCCAATTTGCATTTTGATACCGCCAAGTAATTAATTACTTGCTTGTAGTGTTCGTCTATAACGCCTTTTTGCGCTTTAACTTCAAGAACAATATCATTAAACACTATAAAATCAGAATAATAATAATGCGATAATATTGTTCCCTTATAATTTATTTCGAATTTCTTTTCCCGTTCAAATGAAATTCCTTTACTGGTAAATTCATGCACCAGAGCATCCTTATAAACTATTTCCAAAAATCCTTTTCCTAAATTATTATGTACTTCAAAACAACAAGATATGATTTTATAAACTTCTTCCTTATAAATAAGGTTTTTCAATTTATAAATTTCTTCGGGTTCTCTAATTACTTCTAGTTCCATTTTATTAGTGTTAATTAGTGAAATTCGTGGCTTTAATCATTCGAAATGTAATCTTTACTGTAATACGCCTTTACTTTTTCCTTACCTAATTGCAAAATAATATCATTAGCTAAACTACTGGCGCCAAAACGGAACCATTCGTTGCTCAACCATTTATTTCCCAATGTTTCGTGCAGCATCACCAAATACTGAATAGCGCTTTTAGAAGTGGATATCCCGCCGGCCGGCTTCATCCCAACCATTTTTCCTGTTTTAATATAATGATCGTTTATTGCCTCTAACATTACTAACGTAGCCGGCATGGTGGCAGCAGGCTGAATTTTTCCGGTAGAGGTTTTAATGAAATCGGCCCCAGCTATGATGGCCAGTTCCGAAGCTTTTCGCACATTGTCTAAACTTCCTAATTCGCCGGTCTCTAAAATAACTTTCAATCGCGCTCTGCCACAAACGTCTTTAATAGCGGCAATCTCATCAAACACAAAATTGCAATTCCCTTCCAAAAATTTACCACGACTAATTACCATGTCAACTTCATCTGCACCTTCGTTCACCGCCAATTTTGTATCGGTCAGTTTTACCTCACGATCGGCATTTCCACTCGGAAAAGCGGTGGCAACCGAAGCCACTTTAATGCCTGATCCTTTTAAGGCTTGTTTAGCTATTCTTACAAAATTAGGATAAACACAAACCGCTGCCACCTTTGGCAGATCGCCTATATCATCGGCCGGATGCATGGCTTTATAGCACAATTGTTTTACTTTCCCCTCTGTGTCTTTGCCTTCAAGTGTGGTAAGATCGATCATACTAAGGGCCATTTTCAACGCCTGGATCTTACTTTGTTTTTTAATGCTTCGCGAGTTAAAGCGGGCTATGCGCTCTGAAATGCCAACCGCATCCACCTTTGGTACTTTATTCAGATCAATAGTCATTATCTCTATAAAAATAATTCTTTTTTTTGAGGCATTGATCTTCTTTTATCATTCAATTTATACTTTTTTAAGAAGTTTATCCTCATAATCCGCCTTCTTATTTGTAAATTTAAGCTTTATGTTTTTCTGCGATCATATTACCAAATTTAAAAATCACCTTAAACACCAGTCACTTGAAAAAGATCTGGGTTATTTGGTATTTGACAGAACCGAAGACGTGCTATCCGGCGACTGGAACGCGGTAGCCCAGGGACAAAATGTTTTTTTGGATCTGGAATATTTAAAAATACTGGAAAATACCGCTAGTAAGAATTTGCAATCGCGTTACGTGATCATTTACAAAAACGAAACGCCTTTTGCCATTGCTTATTTTCTCAGGCATCGATTTTGGTTGCCGGTGTTTTGGCGATCCACGGATCTACAGGTTAACATATAAAATCGAAGAGGTTCAATACGGAACAGAATATCATTAATAGTAATAAAGTATTGAGAAAGGTATTTATGGTGGTTACGACTGTGGCAGTCGTGGTGAGTGGCGACATGTGTTCTTGTTTAAAGATAAATTACTTATGATCATTGAGGATCTTATTGAGAAAATCGGAAGTAAAGAAAAATTAAGAGGGAAGATATCGGCCGTGTTAGTGAAAGATTTTATTGTGCCGCTCTCCAAAAAACAATACTACTGTCCGTTTTCAAGCGAAAAGTATGTGGAGTTTCGCGTGGAGCCCAATATGGTAGTTGACATTCCCGCGAATTTAAAAACGCTTAACGATTATATTTCACTCTTCTCAAAAAAATACCGTAACCGCGCTAAAAGTATTCTAAAAGCGGCTAACGCTCTTGTGATAAAAGATCTGAGCGCTGATGACATTAAAAAAGCCAACAATGCCATTTACCGCCTATATGAACAGGTTTATGACAAGGCTAAATTCAAATTAGTAAAGTTACCTGAGAACTATTTTTACGAGTGCAAAAAAATGTTCCCAAAAACCTTTAGCGTAAACGGTTTTTACCACAATAATAAACTCATCGCTTTTAGTTCTTCATTTGAAGTTGAAGGAAATGTTTTGGAAGCCCATTATATTGGTTTGGATTATGAATTCAATAAAGAATTGGAACTTTATCAAAATATACTTTACGATTTTATTAGCAAAGCCATTGTTTCAGGAAAAAGCCACGTTAATTTAGGAAGAACCGCCTCTGAAATTAAAAGTACAGTTGGCGCGAAGGTACAGGAACTAACCTGCTATATTAAACCGCAAAATACCGTATCAAAGGTGATCTTAAAACCTTTCATTAACTTTTTACAACCTGCAGAATGGATCCCAAGAAATCCATTTAAAGAGGAAGCGCTTAGTTATTAATTCCTGCCTGCCCGGCTCCGGGCTTATATTTCACAAATAAATTTATCCAAATTAAACGCGAGGTTCTAAAGATCCAGGGAAACAACACCAGGATCACCGCGCAAAACGTGAATAAAAATTCCCAAACGCCTAAACCAAAAAGTACCACCATTATTACAAATAACGCCCCACCAATGATCAGATCCAAGGCATAACTGGCATACATGGCACCATAATAAAACCCTACTTCCCGCTCGTAATTTTCGTTACAAACCGGACAGTTGTGTGGCATGTGACCAAGTGTTTTGAAGTGATACGGATTGTTATCGGTAAAAAAATGGCCCTTGTGACAGCGTGGACATTTATTTAGAAATATGCTATATAATTTAGTTCCGTTTAGCATACTATAAAGGTACAAAATAATGTTCCCAACTATTTTCGTTTAGTAAAAATCACAATTGTTCAATAGCTTGTAAATCAACTAAGGCCAATTTTTTTTCGATCTTAGGTAAAGCCTCCATTAATTGCGCGAACGAATCAATTACAAAATAGGTGTCTTGAATAACATCGTTCCTGTAAGAGGTCTTCATTATAGTATCAACGCCAAAAGGCAATTTTTGCGATGTTTTGCCCAGCGCGTTTTCTGTTTCGCCCTTTGAGGATAAAATACCGGCGCCGTAAATTTTAAGCTGGCCATTTTCGTTTATCAAACCAAATTCGATGGTGAACCAGTAAATTCTTCCCAATAGTTCAATGCACTCGGCATTATGAATATGTTTTAAAGCCAGATCGCCAATACCTTTAAAAAATTGGCAGTACGCTTTATTGGTAAGTAATGGCGTATGTGCAAAAACGTCGTGAAACATATCGGGCTCCTCGAGGTAATCGAGCTGCTGCATGGTGCGGAGCCAGCAGGTAGTAGTAAATTTTTTTGCCGAAAGAAATTTAAAGAATTCTTTTTGTGGCGAAATATTAGGAACCACTTGTAACCCCCACCCGGTTTTGTTACTTAAGATCTTATTCACCTGTTTAAAATCCGGAATTTTATCCGGCGTGAATTCAATAAGCTTAATGGCTTTTAAAAAATCTTTTGAGGCATGCTCTTCCAAGATCGCCATTTGACGGTTAAATAAAACTTTCCACACCTCAAAATCTTCGGGTGTGTAGTGACTGTAAATTTGTTTTGTTGGTCTCATGTTTTTACGTTTATGTATATAATAAAAAAGCCGCTTTTAGAGCGGCTATATAATGTTGAATTAGATTATTTGTAATTAACAATACGATACCGCTGCGCAGATGCCGCGGTAATAATAAAAGGTATTGTTGTTGTTGATCATGGTTACAAATGTATGAAAATTACGATTCACTCCAAATTATTTCGATTGGCACTCAAAGCTGGTAATGGGAATGATGGTTTTTTGAATAGCTGCAAATCCGCCTGCTACATCGATCAACTTATCAAAACCTCTTGCCTTTAAGATAGAAGCCGCAATAACGCTCCGGTAACCACCGGCGCAATGAATATAATATTCCTTGTTCTTGTCGAGATTGTCGGTCCACTCATTAATAAAATCAAGCGGCTTATTTGGCACATCTTTTACATGCTGTGCCTCGTATTCGCCGGGTTTTCTTACATCAAGAACATTTTTAGAAGGACTCAATTGTTTTGAGAACTCCTCCGCACTTATAGAAACAATAGAAGCGGTTTCTTTTCCGGCTTTTTTCCAAGCTTCTATCCCGCCTTTTAGATACCCTAAACAATTATCGTAACCTACCCTGCTTAAACGCATCACCACTTCTTCTTCTCTACCTTCAGGTGCTACCAGTAGTATTGGCTGTTTAAGATCAGTGATCAACGCGCCAACCCATGGAGCGAACGATCCGTCGATACCAATAAAAATAGAATTAGGTATATGTTCTTTTACAAATTCCTGTTGTTTGCGTACATCTAAGATCAGTACCGACTCTTCTTCGGCCATCTTTTCAAATTCGGAAGCACTTAGCGCTTTGTTGCCACTTTTCATCACCTCATCAAAAGCCGCGTAACCCGATTTGTTGAGCATGGCGTTCTTGGCAAAGTATTGTGGTGGCGGTAAAATGCCGGTGGTGAGTTCTTTTACAAACTCGGCCTTGGAGTTCATCACCAACGCGTAATTTTTTTGTTTTTGATTTCCTAAAACATCAAACGTTTCTTTACTCATGTTCTTGCCACAGGCCGAACCCGCACCGTGCGCCGGATAAACGATCACATCATCGGGCAGGGTTTTGATCTTAGTTTGTAACGAATCATAAAGCATGCCCGCAAGATCTTCTTGTGTAAGATCGCTTTTAATAGCCAGATCGGGACGGCCCACATCACCAATGAATAAGGTGTCGCCGGTAAAGATGCAATAAGGTTTTTTATTTTCGTCTAACAATAAAAAAGTGGTTGATTCGAGGGTATGTCCTGGCGTGTGCAATACACGAACCGTTAGTTTACCAATTTTAAATTCTTCGTTATCTTTTGCAATATGACTTTTATAGGTTGTAGTAGCATTAGGGCCAAAAACAATTTCGGCCCCGGTCTTTTTAGCGAGATCAACGTGCCCCGAAACAAAATCGGCGTGAAAATGCGTTTCGAAAATGTATTTTATTTTTACGTTATCCTTGCTGGCGCGTGAGGTGTAAGGTGCGGTTTCGCGTAGCGGATCAATGATCGCCGCTTCGCCTTCCGACTTAATATAGTAAGCGCCTTGTGCTAAACAACCGGTATATATTTGTTCTATATGCATGGCCTATTTTATAAACAATTCCTTTACTATAACAAAGATACCAACAAATAATGTAAACCACCCAAAACCCGCTTTCAATTTGGAGGCCTGAACCCTTGCGACCACCACATTTCCTATCAATATTCCTGCTATACAAATAGTTGAAACAATCAATAGAAACGGCCAATCTACTACCGTATGGCTTAAATTACCCGTAAATCCCACTAAAGAGTTAACCGCTATAATGGACAAGGAGGTTCCGACCGCTTTTTTCATTGGTACGCGTATAAAAAACAAAAGCACCGGAATAATAATAAAACCGCCACCTGCGCCAATGAAACCGGTTATTAATCCTGTTAAAACTCCTAATAACACTACAAAAGGCAGACGTATCGGTGATTTGGAAAATTCATCCCACATAATATCGAGTCGTTTATTAGGTTTTTGGCGCTTTATCATGCTAATGGACGAGAACGCGATGAGAACAGCAAATAAACACATAATTACTACCTGCTTTGTAGCCACAAATTCGCCGGCGTTAAAAAATACTTCTGGTAAAACAGGGATAACATATTTACGCACACAAAAAACACTAAAGAGCGATGGGATGCCGAATTGCCACAGCGCTTCAATGTTGATCTCTCCCTTTCTTATAAATGAAAAAGCGCCAATTAAGGAAGTAAGTCCAACAATGAATAAAGAATACCCGGTTGCTATATCGGCAGGCAAATGAAAAAGGTAAACCAATACCGGAACTCCTAAAATAGAACCCCCGCCCCCGATCAAACCCAGCGTAAGGCCAATCAATAGAAATAAAAAATATGCGATGTAAAGTTCCAAATCAACTATTTTACAAACTTACGTAAATAAAGCGTTTTTACTATTGATTTATTGAAGTCCTTTGAAGTATTACTTAAAAAATAATATATTTAGCTAAATAATTTTTTCGATGCGCCGGGTTGTACCTAAATACTTTTTAGTTTTCCTTTTTATAGTGCCTTACTTTGCGTTTTCGAGTGCCGACAGCCTGATGGTTGCTCTAAAAACCGCTAAAGACACCGCACATATCAATACCTTGGTGCGATTAGCAGAAGACCACATGTATAATGGCAAAATGCCCGAAGCCGAAAAATGTTTATTGGATGCTCAGGCCGAAAACCAAATCATTAAAAATAAGAACTGCGAGGTGTACATTGCCTTAAAGCTGATCTTTTATCATTACAAAAAAGGCGAGTTCCGTTTGTCGTACGAATTGTGCGAAGAAATATTACTACAGGCCGTGGAATTAAAAGACAAAAATAAATTAGCCGAGTGCAAAACCTACATGGGCATGAACATGGGAAGGCTGGGTGATTTTAAAAAAGCGCTTGCCTTCTATCAGGAAGCGCTGCCTTTAGTGGAAGACACCAAAAATATTTCGTGGCAAATGCGCATATACAGCAATATTGCAGGCGTGTATTTTGATCAGCAGGATTTTAAAATGGCCATTGTGTATTTTAAGAAAACGCTGGATATGGCCACCCGAAAAGATGATAAAAAAGTAATTGGGCAAACGTATAACAATATTGGATCGGCCCTTTCTAATATGGGCAATCAACGCGAAGCAAAAGAACATTATTTAAAAGCGGCCGAAATAAATTTAAATGCCGGGAATAAAAATAACCTGGCTTACAATTATATGAACCTTGCCTCCTGTGAGTTGGATGAAGGCGACATGCATAAAGCCAAAGAATACAACGAAAAAGCTTTGAAGATCTTTAAGGATTTTAAAGACACTTACAGTACCGTTTCGTGCTTATGCGTGGAGGGCGATATTTTTATTAAGGAAAAAAATTATAAAAAAGCGGTAGAAGTATTTGAAGAGGCCGGACGGCTCAGCGAAAAAACAGGCTCCCCGCTTATTATGATGCGTACCTATATTCAAATGGCAAATGCCTACGAATTAGCGGGCGATATCAAGAACGCCTTGTTGTATACCAAAAAACACTTGAGCACAAAAGATTCGATTGTGAATGATAACATTCGCGAAGAGATCACCAAAAAGCAATTGTATTATGAGTTTGATAAAAAGCAGTTAGCCGACTCGCTTGAAGCATCGGCTAAAAATAAATACCTGGTGCAAGAAGTAGAGAATAGCAAACGACGCGCCTCTCTGCAGCGCAATATTTCCATCATTTCCCTCGCTTCGCTATTAATAGTAGCTGTGCTTGCTTTTTTTATTTACCGTGGCGCCAAAAAAAATAAATTGGCCGCCATAGAGATCGCCCATCAGAAAAAAGCGCTCGAAGGTAAGAACAAAGAAATACTGGATAGTTTTTACTACGCCAAAAAGATCCAGGCAGCATTGTTGCCCACATTGGAGACCATACACGAAATGCTTCCACACACCTTTGTGTTCTTTAAACCCCGCGATATTGTGAGCGGCGATTTTTACTGGACCTATAAAATAAATTCGAAAAGCATTTTGATCGCGGCAGGCGATTGTACCGGACACGGCGTGCCCGGCGCCATGGTTAGCGTAGTGTGTACTAACGCCCTGAACAGAGCAGTTAAAGAATTTGGCATAACAGATCCCGGAAAGATACTTGATAAAGTACGAGAATTGGTGATCGAAAATTTTTCGGAAAGCAAACAGGAAGTTAAAGATGGCATGGATATAAGTCTTTGCAAAATTGAGACCGGCTCTTCCAAAAAAGAAGAGGTCATCGTACAATGGGCCGGCGCTAATAACCCCCTTTGGTACACGATTGGAAATTTGATGGTAGAAGTTGATGCCGATAAACAACCCATTGGCAACAGCGAAAGATCAAAACCGTTCACAACGAACGTCATCGAATTGCAAAAAAACGAAATGCTGTTTTTGTTTACCGACGGATATGCCGATCAGTTCGGTGGTGAACGCGGAAAAAAATTCAAATACCGGCAACTACAGGACCTGCTTTTGAAAAACAGAACGCAAAATACCGACGCGCAACGCGAAGCCTTGTACTTGGCATTTCAGAACTGGAAAGGCGAATTGGAACAGGTGGATGACGTAACAATAATAGGAATAAGGCTATAACTGAATGAAAAAAACATTTAAATATTTTCTCGTTGTGGTCACTCCCATCCTCTTTGTTTTGAGCTGCTCCACAAATAACGCTTCCAAAAAGGTATGGTTGTCGGCCACCTGCGACAGTATTTTAAGAAAAACAGATTATTCTAAGAACAGAAATTTAGATTCCATTAGGAACTTATTGTTGAATGGTTCGGCCGACACTAATTTCATCGCTAACATATCCAAACTCAATAATTCTGTTGAACATTACCCAATGTTTTTAAAAGAAGCGGAGGCTGCGGCTCAACAAAATCAAACCCTTAAGGTTGCTGTTGATTTTTTGCTTATCAAAGGAAATTATTACCAAAACAGCAATGTCCAAGATAGTGCTTTACTGTTTTACCGAAACGCTGAAACAAAAGCCGGAAGTAATAAAAACCTTTTGGTTAAGGTTTATAACTCTTTTGGATCGTTCTTCAGAAATCGAAATGAGTTTGATTCGGCTGAATTTTACTTTGATAAAACCATTTCCCTTTCAAATACCCTAATCAATAAGAAGGCATTAGGCTTTGCGCTTAGTTCATTGGTAGCGGTGTATGAGCGTACGGGAAAGATCGAAAAAGCAAAAAGCATGGCCTTACGATCGCTTGATGTGTGTAGGGAGAACGGCCAATGGGACCGTTATCTTTTTGCTTACCTCAACCTCATCAATGTTTTTCAGTCGGAACATAAATTTGATACAGCCCTTGCCACATCGAAAATGCTTTTATCCGTGGATTCTCTTTTTAAAGATGGCAAACAACAACAGCATAAAAGCAATTTGTTAATGATGTGCGCTAACACCTATCGGCGAAAAGGCATGTTTGATTCAGCACTCATTTATTTTGATAAAGTTATTGTTCTCGCCGAAAATTCTTTTGAAGTAAAGAAGATCGCGGAAGCCTATATGCTGAAAGGCGATATTTTTACTGTTCTCAGCGATTATCCTTCATCGCTAAAAATGTATAACAAGGCGGTTGAATACGCAGAGAAGGGAAATCGTTTAGATGTTATGGCATTTGCGAATATTGGAATTGGAAAATTATACGAAAGAGATAACGCCCCTGAAAAAGCGATCGCGTTTACAGAGAAGGGCATCATAACTGCCCAAAAGGCTAAAAAATGGGAAGTTGTTAGAACCGGAATGGCCAACCTTATGGAGTATTACATGAATAGTGGAAATGGTAAAAAGGCCAGGTACTATTTTGATGAGATCGGTAAAACACCTGAAATTCAAGAGTCAGATCTAACAAAACCACTTTTACTTTTAGCCAATGTATGTATTCGTGAAAAAAAATATGAAGAAGGCCACGGTGTAGTAGCAAAAGCTTTTGCCATTCTGGATAAATATCCGGATGCAGAACTATGGAGCTACGCCCATCTGGCGCAAGCCCAATTATATTTAGATGAGAAAAAAGTAGCTTTAGCCGAAAAGATCGCTTCGGAAGCATTCAATAGTCCCAAATTGAGTAAAACACCAGCCGTTTTAGAAGAAATGAGCTTGATTTTGAATAAAATTTATTTAGAGAAAAAAGACTTTCAAAACGCCTACCGCTATTATACGGTTTATATAGGTCATAAAGAGGTCATGAAAAACGAAGAAAAAACCCGACAGTTTGCCAACATAGAATTTAAAGCCATGGAAAAAAATATGCAAAAGGAAATGGATGCCAGAGAAAGGCAATTCAAAATGGCAAATCAAATTCATCTCCTTGAAATTGAAAAACAAAAGAATTTCAGAAATACTTTTATCGCTTTTCTTATCGTTGTTTCTGTCCTTTCCATTTTCATTTTCAGGGGGTTTTTCAACATCCGGCGTTCTAAAAGGATCATCGAACAGCAAAAATTACTGGTAGATGAAAAACAAAAAGAAATTCTCGACAGCATCAATTATGCCAAACGTATTCAACAATCGCTTATACCAAGCGAAAAAGTGTTTGCCATCAAATTGGGAAGGCATACCGACAACGAAAAACCGTAATTAAAGGTTATAGAAATAACAGATCAACGCGATAATTCCTATCAACAAATTTATTCCCCGTAAGGGCGGCGAAAACAACATCACGAAACGAAACGGAATGACGCCGGTAAACACCAGCATTATAACTAAAATTGATTTGTAATCGGTAGTACCCGTTAATTTAAAGGCGCTCAAAAAAGCGTTCTCCAGTATACCGCTCCAGCAAACCAATAAAGTGATGATGATCAGCGGAAAAAAGAATTGAAGACTCTTCAATAATTTTATCATTACGAATGCGGCCGCTAAACCTCCGATCAAAACGCCAATTGCAATAATAAA
>JBGASH010000054.1:13753-14788 GCA_044229775.1 Bacteroidia bacterium | reverse complement strand
GTAGATGCTGCGGGGGTTCATCCTTTACTTTTGGCCATTGGCAGCGAACGCTATACGCCTTACGCGCCAACAAAACAGCCTTCCGAGATCCTGACCATCGCTAATCACATTTTAGGAAAGGTCAATTAAGCTTAGCCAAATATTTATTTATTACCGCCGATGATACTAACAGCATCAGCACACACAAAGAAGAAGATTTCTTTAAATACATCTTTGAACGGATCAATTTACAGCGCGACCTTCACTTTTATACCAACACCAGTATAGATACTTTAGATTATAGCGGCACCGGCTTAAATACCGGTAGCAAAGTGGTGTTTGCCGCTTACGGCGAAAAAATAAGAGACCTTAAAAATTCTTTCGATAATAAATTAAGTTTACTCGAATTATTTAAGAACCCACGAGTGGCTATACCCGGCGTTTTGGTATTGGAAGGCAGTAAATTTGAAAGTTATGGATTGGCACAAAAAGAATTTGAATTGCTGGATGAACAGATCAAGTTACGCAACATCGACCTCAATGGCTTTCCACTTATTGTTATTGCCGATGATGCCGCGTTTACCACAGCTAATTTAAAAAATTGGTTATGGACCACCTTTACACGAAGTAATCCTGCCAATGATATTTACGGCATCAACTCTAAAACGGAATTCAAGCATTTTGGCTGCGACAACGTTATTATTGATGCGCGCATTAAACCGCACCATGCCCCGGTACTTGAAAAAGATCCGGAAATTGAAAAACGGGTTGATAAACTATTTGAAAAAGGAGGAAGTCTCTCCCATTTAAAAAAATAATGCTATGAAAAATACTTGTTTGCTTTTTTTATTTTGTGTTTGGGCCCTCCCAATGGTATCACAAACCGATTCTACATCTCCTAAGAAAGAAATTCCGGTTGTATTAAACAATGTTTCAAAACCGGATCCTATTATGCCGGTTAAAGATCACGCCGCTTTTAGTCTTAGTCCGCGCCTCGGTACCTCGCTTACCCAATTAGGAAAAAACGATCTTGACGGCAGAACATATAAGCCGGTC
>JBGASH010000054.1:0-13723 GCA_044229775.1 Bacteroidia bacterium | reverse complement strand
TCACCTCTGAGATCTATTACACACGTCACATTAAAACCTACGATTTTATTACTAAGTCGAGTTTCACTCAAAAGTTAACTTCCTCCATTGGTATTCCCGACACTTTGGTGAATAGCCTTATAGGCGGTCTTGCCGGTTTTGTTAACGATACCATTTACACCCACACAAAAGGCATTCTTAAAGTATCCACACTTGAAATTCCATTGATGCTTAATTTTCATTTAAGCAACTTCAAATTTTCGGCCGGTGCTTATGGCTCCATAAAATTAGCAGCCACATCCAAAGAAGTTTATCACGATTACGTTCCATTCTTAGATACCTTTAAACCTACTTTAGATTCGCTATTAAGCAGCGCGCTGGGTGGAACATTTTTTTCGGGACTCAACCTTTTCGATCTTTTTATTACACCTCTTGTGCCAAATTATAATAAAGATAATACCCACATTAACGATACCCCTAAAGGCATTCCCACATTTTATACCGGTCTTATTGGCGATGTTAGTTACACCTTTAGTAATAATGTGAATCTTGGATTGCGCATCAACTATCCGCTCTCAACTTTTCAACCTCATCCCAACTATCATTATGTAAGAAACACACAATTTACCGCCAGTCTCTCTTACAACATACTGTTTAAACCAACACGTGGTAAAAAAAGCAAAGCCATGAATGCGCATTAGTTAAACTTTTTTTATACCGGATGATTTTTTATCTTTATTACTAATACTATTACATGAAAAATCTTTACATTTTATTTTTTATGTTCTTATTTGGTTGGTGCGGGGCACAATCATCCAGTAAAACCTGCGACACCATTACACAGTGTGGTTGTCCTTATACCTGGTGGACCATCAATGGCATGAAGGCCAATATTACTTTTACCACTCCCGGTTTAGGTCGCCATTTATATGCCAGTGAATTTAATTTTTCCATTCCGTCTACCGCCACTATTACCGGCATCGAATTAAGTTTTGTTTATACGGTTAATGCCACCCCCAATACCTTAGAGGACAGTGTTTGTATGCTTATGAAATATGGTTTTAGTGTTGGTATAAATAAATACGCCCAAACGAATTATTATAACAGTAATAGTTCTATTGGTTTTGGAAATTCGGCCGATCTGTGGGGAACCACCTGGTCGCCGGCCGAGATCAATTTACCTAATTTTGGTTTCGATTTTCGTTTACGTGCCAATGCGGCAAATACGTCGTTTGGAATTACCAATGGATTTTTATGTACAGTTTATTACGATGATCTTTCGGGCATTCACGAATCACAAAGTTCGGGAACCGCGCTTTACGCTTCAGGAAAAAATCTCTTTCTCAAAAATATTTCTGGAACTGATAATAAAGTGGAGATCTATGACCTGCTTGGCAAAAAAGTTTTTGAAACTTATTTAGAACCCGGACAAGAAGCCATTAATTTGAATACCCTTGAAAAAGGCGTTTATAACTACAAACTATTAACGCAGGGTAAGTGGATAAGCCGGAAAGTGTATTTAGATTAAGTTGCCGCTCCAGTTGCTAACTCTTCTGAAATTTTAAGAAAGCGCCCACTCAAATTGCATTTTACTGAGGCGGTGGTATAAGCCCTCTTCATTTGCAAATAATTCGGTATGCGTACCCGTTTCAACTACTTCGCCTTTTTGGATCACAATGATCTTATCGGCATTTTTAATGGTAGATAAACGGTGAGCGATCACGATGGATGTTCTTCCCACCATTAATTTATCCAAAGCTTCCTGAACCAAATGTTCGCTTTCACTATCCAAACTACTGGTGGCCTCATCCAAAATTAATATGGAAGGATCTTTTAATACGGCTCTGGCAATTGCCACACGTTGTCTTTGTCCGCCCGATAACTGAATACCGCGTTCACCAACAATGGTGTCAAATTTATCGGGGAAACTTTCAATGAATTCGAGGGCGTTTGCTTTGCGGGCCGCTTCGTTAATTTCTTCCATGGTAGCATTGATCTTACCGTAAGCAATATTTTCTTTTATGCTGCCACCAAATAAAAGAACATCCTGTGGTACTATCGCCATATTGTCGCGCAATTGGGTTAATCCAAAATCATTAACGTTTTTGTTGTCAACCAGGATCTCGCCGGTTTGCGGATCATAAAAACGCAATATCAATGAGGCAATGGTTGATTTACCGCTACCGCTTGGGCCTACCAGCGCGATAGTTTGTCCCTTGCTCGCTTTAAACGAAATATCTTTTAAAACCTGGAACTCGGGGCGTGTTGTATAATAGAATGAGACGTTCTTAAATTCCACGTCGCCTTTCAATCGTGGCGAGGCGTTCTCTTTTTTAAATTCGAGGTCAATTTTTTCGGGGGTATCGTCAATAATATCCATCAAACGTTCGGTAGCCCCAAGTGTTCGTTGAATAGCCGCCAATTGTTCGGCTATACCGCCGATGGAAGCGGCTACAAAGACCGTATAAAATAAAAAGGACATCATTTCTTTTACCTCGATTTCTTTTTTCAGGGCCATTTCTACGCCGTAATAAACGATAAAAATAATGGCTCCGAACAAACAAAAAATGATGAAAGAAAAAAATGATCCGCGCGCTACGCCTCCTTTGATAGCCAATTTCATTATTTCGTTCACCTTGTTCTTATAACGGTTTATTTCGTAGGTTTCGTTGGTGAACGACTTCACATTCGAAATTCCCTGAAGACTTTCTCCAACGATCACATTTGAATCGGCAACCTTATCCTGTACTTCCTTTGATAATTTACGGATATAACGGGCAAAAAATAAGGTGATCACCGCGATAACCGGAATAATGGCCAGCATTACCAGCGCCATTTTCCAACTCATAAAACAAATGATGATGATACCACCAACAATGATGATCAGTTGGCGTAAGAATTCGGCAATATTAGTGGTGAACGACTCAGAGATCTGATTAACATCGGAAGCAATGCGCGAATTCAATTCGGCTACCTGCCTTTGCGAATAAAATCCCATCGGCATTTGAATTAATTTATTGTAAGCTGCTTGTCGCAACGAGGCCAGCATGTTCTCGGTAAAGTTGGTAAACGTAACTACTCTGAAGAACGAAAATATGGCTTGCAAGGCGAAAAGAATCAGCAAACTTATCCCTGTAGCCGTGGCATCATCTAATTTTTGCTGAAGTGTTTTTCCTTCAGTAGTATCTCCAACAATTCCCATCAGGTCACCCATTAGTTTGGGGAATTTAAGTGCGGTATAGGCGGTACCTCCTAAAAAAAATAATCCCAAAATAAATTTCCATTTATGTTTGCCAACAAATTTGAACAGCCGGAGTCCCTTTTTAAGATTGGACATAGTGAGCGGTGCCTTTGGGAGTTCGTCTTTCGCTCTAGGTTTTGATCTAGTTCCTGATCCTATGTTACCCCGGGTGGCTTTGGCCATTTTGAAAAATTTAGACCATAAAAGTACTTATTTTAGGCCTTAAAGCCCTAATTTTTAGCCTTTTTAACCTGATTTTGAGTAAAAAGTTTGCCTATACCCGAAAACTCTTTATATTTGCAATCCGTTTTAAAACAAAGACTTAATTAAAATACAATATTATGAAACGCACATTTCAACCCTCGCAACGCAAAAGAAGAAACAAACATGGTTTTCGCGAGCGCATGTCAACAGCTAATGGCAGAAGAGTTTTAGCTTCTCGTCGTAAAAGAGGTCGTAAAAAACTTACCGTATCAAGCGCTAAATTGCACAAGCGTTAATTAATACAATAAAATAATATTGAGAGCCCGTTACGAGATATCGCAACGGGTTTTTTATTTTTGATAGGGTTGATCAGATCAGTTTTTGCTCCTGAAAGTAAGGATAAGTGGTACCCCGCTGAATTCGAAATTCTCGCGCAGTTTGTTTTCAAGAAAACGTTTGTAAGAGTCGTTAATATACTGCGGCATGTTACAGAATAAAATAAAAATTGGTTGGCCTTTTAACTGCATCACGTACTTTACTTTCACATACTTTCCTTTTATAGCGGGAGGCGGATAATTTTCGATGAGCGGCAAAAAGAAATCGTTCAGTTTGCTGGTCGAAATGTGGCGCGTTTTGTTGGCATATACCGTCATGGCGGTTTCCACCACTTTTAATACACGTTGTTTTTCGAGCGATGAAATGAACAGAATAGGGATGTCGTTGAACGGCGCTATCTTTTCTTTGATGCGTTCTTCAAACTCTTTCGATGTATTATTCTCTTTTTCGATGAGATCCCATTTATTTACCAGAATAACCACGCCTTTATGATTACGTTCTATCAAACTTAAGATAGTGAGATCCTGCGCTTCTATCCCCTGTGTGGCATCGATCATCAATAAACACACATCGCTATTCTCAATAGCTCGTACGGTACGCATTACGCTGTAAAACTCCAGGTCTTCGTGTACCTTGCTTTTTTTACGCATTCCCGCTGTATCAATGAGCCAAAAATCATAGCCATATTTTGTATACCGCGAATTAATTGCGTCGCGGGTGGTGCCGGCAATTGGGGTTACTATATTTCGTTCTTCGCCCAACAGCACATTGGTTAAAGAGGATTTCCCCACATTGGGTCTTCCAACAATAGCTATGCGCGGAAGGTTATCTTCGCTTAAGGCTTTTTCTTCGGGTGGTAAAATTTTGATCAATGCATCGAGTAATTCGCCGGTACCGCTGCCATTCATGGCTGAAACGGTAAACACCTCGCCTAAACCCAGCGCATAAAACTCGGAAGCATATGCGGCTTTATCGTGCGTATCCACTTTGTTGGCACAAAGGATCACATTCTTGATTTTGTTTTTGCGTATAAGTTCGGCCACCGCTTTATCGTAACCGGTTACGCCTTCGTTTGTATCTACCACAAAGATCAAAGCGGTACTTTCTTCAATAGCAATTTGCACCTGCCGTCTTATCTCCGCTTCAAAAATATCATCACTACCCGTAATATATCCACCGGTATCGATCAGCGAAAATTCAACGCCATTCCAGGTGGCTTTACCATAGTGACGATCACGGGTTACACCGGCTGTTTCGTCAACAATGGCCTGACGGGTCTCGGTGATCCTGTTAAAAAGGGTTGATTTACCTACGTTCGGTCTTCCTACTATGGCAACTATATTTGGCATCAGGGTGCAAAAGTAGTCATTTAGCAGGACAAGGAGAAATGTAAAATAGCAAAGGGAAAATGGGATGTGATCTGTCTACATCGCCATTTTCCCTCTTATACTTTGAATGATCTTTATTCCGTTACAGGAACGTCAATAACCAATTTCTTTTACGTTCGCTCCAACTAATTTTACCGCAATACCGCCTTTTACCGTTTGCATAATGGTGCTATCAAAACCAACAGCATACAAATAATATTTACCGTATCGCAACTCTTTCACATGAATATGATCTTCTTTAGGATCGCCAACCAAAACCAGATCGGAACCATTAATCGGATCTTTGGCAGATCAATTACTATCAAATTTCACATAAAGCGTTGCGCCTTTAATGGGTTTCCCGTGGTGTTGAGGAAAAGCAGCAATAGCGGCATCGCCGCCTTGTCCGTTTTTTTTGCAAGAAACAAATGCCCCAAGCGCAAGTATTAAAAGTATTTTTCTCATAGTTCAGATTTTAAATTAAATAACTATTTTTGTTACTCCTGTTATTATTCGAATGCCGTTCTGAGATTGACCCCCAAGCAGCTGAGAGTAAAATGAAACAAATTCTTTGTTGGCATTGAATCGCAAACCTAACAATAATTCGTTTGTGCCTTGAGACAAAAAGCAACAGGACATAAATATACAAATGATGGTTTTCAGACGTAACAAATTTACTTATTTATCTAATTTCAATACTAACCCGTTTCTCAACTATCCTGTTATCTCCAAACTAAAATCCGTTTTAAATGAGGCGTAAGGTAATACCTTTATTATTCCTTCCTTCTCTTCCAAGTTACCCTTGGTCTGTTCATCATCTGCTACACCATACCAGGGTTCCAGACAAATAAAATCCTTACAATCCTTTTTTGTCCAGATGCCAAAATAAGGCCAACTTTTACAAACCAACTTAATTACTGTGGCCGATCTCTTCGAAGCAAGTTTTACAGAATTTACCTGAGTATTCTTAAAAACTAAAGCGTCATTTTCAAATAGGTCACTTTTTAAAGGTAAAGTTCCGTTTTGAAGTTTTATTTTATGGGTCTCGTCAGTTATCAAACCATTTTTTAATTTTTGCGCCGCTAATTCGTGCCCGCTTTCAAAATCCAGATAAAGATCCTCTAATGTTTCATTTTCTATTCGTTTACAACTAAACCCGGGATGCGCTCCTATGCTAAAAAGCAAATTCTTACTACCGGGATTAAAAATTCGGTATTGAACATTGAGTTCGTTGTCCAATAATTCATAACGAATAATAAGTGAAAAATGAAAGGGGTAAACGGTAAGACTTTCCTCACTGGCAGTTAATTCAAATTCCAGAACCGAATCTGTTTGTTCCGTTAAAATAAATTCTTTGTCGCGTGCAAAACCATGTTGTGGGAGGGAATATTCCTTCCCATTATAATTATAGCAGCTATTCTTTAATTTTCCGACAATTGGGAATAGCACGGGCGCATGCCTTGGCCAAATTTTTTTATTGGCTTGCCACAGTAATTCCTCCTGGTCTTTTTTGAGCGAACATAATTCAGCTCCTAACGAATTTACAGAAACAGATAACTTCTTATGGTGTAAAGTAAAAACAGCCATTACAATAACATCACGCCTTCAATTTTTGCCGCTTTCTCGTAAATGGAAATAATGGAATCAACATTCACCACCACTTCGGTAACGGTGATACTTATATACTTGCCTTTATCGCTTTCTTTAGTATAAATTTCGGCATCGCCGCCAAACATATTCTCTACTAAGGCTATTTTACGATTGTCGGCCGGCAAAATAAATTTAAACATGTATACCGACGGATAGGTAAGAGTTTCTTCCAGTTTTTTACGAAGGTCGGCAAATCTATCGTCGCTCATTAGTGCTCAAAATAATGGTTATAGATCAATACTACACCGAATATCACAAGAAGCGAACCGGTGATGATGTTAACGGTGTGCATTATTTTATCGGTAAGAAACCGTTTAATTTTAGCCGATAAAAACACTTTGAATGAAATTTACGGTTAGTGTTAAACCAAGCACCACCGAAAAAGTAAATGATCATTTTAAATGGAATACGTTAAAGTTTTACTGATAGCGGTAACGTTTCCCGAGCCAAAAAGCCAAACAGGTTGAACAAGTTCAATAAAATCCTTTATAGCAGCACCTTTGAGCCGGCGCTTTATCGATACTTTCGTCGGACTTAGCAACCGGTCGCTTAAAATAAAAACCCCAAACACTATTAAAAACGATTCCCGCCAAAATCCCCATGAAGCGCTGGTTCTTTTCGTCGTGTAATAAATTCGTGGCGCCAAAATGTACCAGCAAAAATGATCATGATACAAACAAACAGATCGCTTGCAATGATGCCTATAGCCAGCAACGAGCCATATTTGTAGCCATGTTTTATACCCGCATTTATTAACGAAAAAAAAGCCGGCCCGAATGAAAAGGTCAGCAATAATACAATTATTATGGTTTGATATATAAGGCTTAATAACAAATCTAATCTTACGTTTGCCACAAACTCTTTCCACTCTTCAAATATTTTTCCTTCATTACCCGAGGGAATTTATTTTGTGCTCCCAGTTTATTTTTTGTTGCCAAAAATTCTATGAATGCTTCGTCGGGCAAAACAGTAACGATCACTTCTTTCAAGGCTTCAATTCGCTCAACGCGGTAATCGTCGTTCAGCGTTTTAAGATGCGAGTCTAATTTGTCCCTGAATATGGGATTTATCCACCATTTTATTTACGCCTAAATACCAGTGATGTGCAACAATTTTTATGCGAATAATGCCACGGTAAATTCGTTGATCTCGATCCCAAGATCATCGGCGGTTAGTTTAACTGCGCGCGTAATATTCTCAACCGATAAATGTTCGCCACATAAACTTAAAAAATGTTTCGTACGGCCTGTAATAACGATCTCACTTCGTGTGAGGTCGGTAAATTTTATGGTATCGCCTAACATGTATCGCCAAGCGGCCGAACAATTGATATCACCAAGGCGCACTCGTCGAGTTTTACATCTTTGTTAACGGCCTACGTATTGCTGTACCATCATCAATGAAATTGGTTTCGTTGAAAGGAAAACCTAAAGAACATACCATTGTCAAGCATCATCTTCATTGCCTGTTCCTTCTTCATCTTTCCGATAGGCAAAACCTCAGAAGCCAAGTATCTATGTAGATCAACGATTACGCTGTTAATTTGCCAAAATTTGTTTATAATGACCTGATAGACACCCCACCATGAACGTAAATACGGTTAGTGGGGCTATATATCATGAATAGTTTTAACTTTATGATATTCGATGATGCGTTCAAACAATATTTGTATCCAGGCAGGTACACCACAAATAAAACCAATGTCCCATTTTTTGGCATTCTTGGTCATTTCGTCGAGTTTGGTTTGCCAATCCTTATATCCTGAGATCTGCGGACCCGGTTTTGTAAAATGCTGAAACCAGAAAGGCACAGTTCCAATAGTGATACCACTAAGATCACCTTCAAAATACGTGCCGTTATAATTTAAATGCGTACTTCCTCCCAGCATCAGGATCCCTTTTTCAAATTGTTCCTTTGGCAGATCGTAGTGACGCGTTGAAACAATTTGTTTAACAGTTCCACGCTGAATGGTTTTCAGCATCTCTTTGGTAACAGGAATGTGCTTACTGGATGATTCGGAAGTTCCGGAACTTAATGCAAAATATTTTATATGTCCCGGCCAACACACATACGATTCGCCATTTAAGGTTCGATACCACCAATTTTTAAAAATAGTATTGTAATCGTGAATAGGAACTGCTTTTTGAAACGCTTTAACCGGATCGGTCTCTAAAAGTAATTTGTCAAAATGGTAATGCTGACCAAAAGCGGTGTTTTGCGCCTTGGTAAGTAATTTACGCAATTGCTTTACCTGGTGCTTATAGGGTTTACGTGATGGCGGAATTTTTCCGCGGATGTTGATGGTGCGTTTTATTATGGATCCTAAAATTGCCAATTTGATCTACGATTTACGATCCCGATAGCTACCGGGAACGAAGTAAAAAATTAAATTTATTTGATGTATCTAAAATCATGGTTGTTCTTCATTGCCTTTAAAGAGTGATACATTAACATGATCACATCTTCTACATCTTGGTTATTCATCTTCAACGGTATAGCGCGCGGTAATGAGATCAGTGCCGAAGCCACACCGTCCGCGCTATAAGCAAAAGCATCAGTATCGGTTCCGGTTGAACGCGATGCCGCCATTCGCTGAAAAGCAATTTTATTTTTCTTTGCTGTATCAATAATTAACTTCAATAAGTTATTTTGTACGGCGGGCGCGTAACCTAAAACCGGACCATTTCCGCACGACAGATCACCGCTGGCGATCTTATTCATCATAGGCGTTTGTGTATCGTGACAAACATCGGTAATAATAGCGGCGTTTGGTTTTATACGTCGCGAGATCATTTCAGCGCCATGCAGTCCAACTTCCTCTTCAAACGATGCCCATATATAAACCAAGCGGTAATTTATTTTTTCTCATGAATAATCAGGCTACTTGCGCAATCATGAATCCACCCATGCGGTTATCAAGTGCGCGGCCGGTATAATAACGGTTATTCAATTCATTTTCATCATCTTCGTAGGTTATCACGCAACCTACATGAACACCAAGTTCTGCCACTTCTTTATCCGACTTACATCCCAGGTCTAAAAAAATATTTTTTCATGCTCGGCGTTTCTTCTTTACCTGGTTCGCGAACATGAATGGCGGGCCAGCCAAAACACTTTACAATTCGCGTATGGATATTTCACGTTTAGAGGCGCGATCGCATCACCTCCACCATTGCGACAAACGTAAATAAATCCGTCTTTAGTGATATAATGCACAAACCAGCTTATTTCGTCGGCATGCGCTTCTATCACTACTTTGTAAGGCGCTTTCGGATTTATTATCCCAACTACACTGCCATAGGTGTCAACATAATGTTCGTGGATAAAAGGTTTGATATAATTTAACCAGATCTTTTGTCCCGACGATTCAAAACCTGTTGGTGAAGCGTTATTTAAATATAGCTTTAGAAATTAGCTGTTTAAAATCGATTTTTGTTTAGTCATAAATAGTTAGTGTATTAACCCCTAAATTAACTTAAAATTATTGGATTTTGAAAGCAAAAAGGGGGATTTTTACCAATGAATAACTAAGAGATTATTACTTAGTATTATAGTTATTCATAGCGTTTTGGAGACCGGCAAAAGCGAACGCTTTTATTGCATCGCCGGCTATTTTTACTCTTTCTTTTAATGTTTTTTGTTCCTCGGTGGTCCACTTTCCTAATACATAATTCACCTGATTACCCTTTCCGATCCCGATAGCTATCGGGACATTACCAATACCAAATCGTAAACGCGGGTAATTAGGCGTGGTAGGTTTCCTGAATGTGTTTTAAACCATTGTGACCGCCGTCGCCCCCTTTAGGACCAATTCGTATTTTACCGAATGGCAACGCCAGGTCATCTAATACCACCATCACATTTTCAATGTATCTTTTCGGCTTGCATCCAGTAATTGGTGGCTTTGCCACTTAAATTCATAAAGGTGGTAGGTTTTATTAGCACCAGTATTTTTCTCCTTTATGTTTTATTTCGGCCACAAACGCGTGACGTTCGTTCAGCAAATTTTACGCCGGCTTCGGCTGCAATGGCATCTACCACTTCAAACCCGATGTTGTGCCTGGTACCGTCGTACTCTTCGCCAACATTTCCTAAGCCCGCTATTAAAAATTTTGCCATGTTAGTTTAAAATCAAGGGTTCAACAATGGTATCGATCAACCCCTTTTCTTTCGCTTTATTAAACAATAAATTTACGGCTTTTGTGCCGGTTTCACCCAGTGCTACGCTAAAATCATTAACGTAAAGCGCTATGTGCTTTTTCATTACCGCTTCATCCATCTCTTGCGCATGCTGTTTTACATAGGATATTGAACTTTCGGGGTTCTTAAACGCATACTCAACGCTGCTACGAATACAGTTATCGATTTTCTTAATGAGCTCTTTGTCCAAATTTCGCTTTGCAACAATTCCTCCCAATGGAATGGGTGCGTGTATCAAACTTTCCCAATACTCGCCCAGATCAATAATTTTTTTTAAACCTTTGCTTTCATAGGTAAAACGCCCTTCATGGATCAATAGTCCCGCATCCGCTTTACCGTCGAGAACCGCTTGTTCAATATCACTAAAGAGCATTTCGGTTTATTTTTTTGCATTGGGAAATGCAAGTGACAACAAAAAATTTGCTGTAGTGTATTTACCGGGGTATTGCAATTTTTAAAGTGGAGAGGTCTTTTAGATCTGACTCTGGAATTTTAAATTTTGAACTCTTGACCAATAAAGGGCCTACGTTAAACCCAAGCGCGCTTCCACTATTTAAAAGAATGTAATTTTTTTGAACATATAAAAAAGTGTGAAAGCTTAATTTAGTGACCTCTAATTCGTTTTTAAACGCCTTTGTATTGAGTGCTTCCACATCCAGCATCACCGCTTCAAACTCTAATCCATGGGTGTCAATTTTTTGATGAACCATTGCATCAAAAATAAACAATCGTTTGGGCAAGGCGAAAATCCTATTTTAATTTTGCGCCATTTAGAGTGTATCCAATAACTGGATCAGAACATTATTTAAATTGGTAATAGCCAATGGCAAATTCCAATGCTCTTTATTTCTTTTTTCAACTTTATTACTTACGGCGCGAAGTTGAATACAGGTTCGGTTAAAGGTATTGCAAGCCAACAAAAATGCGGCGCCCTCCATTGATTCAACATCGGGATCCAATCGTTTTTTAATGGCGTTGATGCTATCATTATTACCATGAACCGTATTAACCGTGATACCCCTCACCTTTTTTAATGATTGAGTAAATGAGTTTGCAAAAAGGTTATTGGTTATGACTTTTTCGTTTCCGAGATTGATCTCGCTAACCGGTAAAAACTGGTTATCATCTTGGGCACCTAATTCCGAAAAACAATCCTCGCGAACGATCACCACATCACTAATAACAATATCTTCTTTAAACGAACCGCAAACACCGGCATTTATGATGAGATCATAGGTGTTGCCTTTAAAGGTTCCCATTGCCAAAGCCGTATTTACCATTCCAACGCCGGTCAATAAAACATCCACGGTATGTTCTTTATATTTAACCGACACAAAATTCTTCCGCTTAAGCGGAATAAACGTATTGAGTTCCCTTGCTATAGGTTCAATTTCGTTGGGGGTAGCGGCAACTATAAGAATTTTTGACATTTAAAAAGGCTAATTTAATTAAAACAATTGTGAGTTATAAATGTTAATTTTGCAGGATGATTTATATTACACGCAAAGAGCACTTTAACGCTGCGCATAAGCTGTATAATAACAGGTGGGATGAGGCTAAAAATTTGGAAGTATTTGGTAAATGCGCCAATAAGAACTGGCATGGCCATAACTACGATCTTTTGCTAACCGTTAAAGGTGAAGTTAATAGCGAAACAGGCTTTGTGGTTAATTTAAAGGATCTGGGCGATTTGATACAAAAAGACGTGACTGAAATTTTAGACCATAAAAACCTGAATTTGGATGTTCCCGGACTGGAAAATACACTGCCCTCAACCGAAAATTTAGCTATTTTTATATGGAATATACTTTTACCAAAGGTAAAAGTACTTGGCTATCAAACTGGGTATACTTAATTTCGTCGATGAACTGGATATCGGTTTTGTGTTCGCCTAAACGCGATGTAATATTGGTTGGCACATCAGGTGTGCTAAAATCAATTGGCGCGTTAATCGTTAATCCGCCAGTGGTAATTGTAAATTGAGTGGTATACGGAATATCAAACTCAATGGCCTTTTGTTTATTGCAGCCCAAAAAAATGGCTACACATCCCACAGCTATTAATTTTTTATACTTTATGATCATCTTTACCGGTTTTTAAATTCCTATAAAGATAAATTATTTTTTAAAATATCCGCTAAATTGGGTCTTAGTCGGCTTTTATATACTGATAAGCACTCTGGACCGTTCTTAATTCTGCCTTTACGCAATTTCCGTTGTTCCTCAATGGGCATGGCAGCTATGGTTTGACAATTAGGTGTACAGCATCCGTTCATTTTTTGTTCACACGAAGGGCACTGAATAAATAGCAAATGGCAATCGTCGTTTTTGCAATTCACATGGCGATCGCTTGGTGCGCCACACTGATGGCATTTAGATAAAACATCTTCGGTGATCCGTTCGCCTACGCGTTCGTCAAACACAAAGTTAACGCCTTTAAATTTACTGGTAAGATGCTGTTCTTTTACTTCTTTTGCGTATTGAATGATGCCGCCATGCAAATGGTATACGTCCTTAAACCCTTTAAATTTTAAATAAGCGCTTGCTTTTTCGCAGCGAACACCACCGGTACAATACATCAGGATCTTTTTATCCTCTTTTCCTTTTAAATGATCAACTACCAATGGTAATTCTTCGCGAAAGGTATCGGTATCAGGACAAAAAGCCCCATCAAAACGGCCAACCTCGCTTTCGTAATGGTTACGCATATCAACCACTATTGTTTCGGGATTACTTAAAGCCTCGTT
>JBGASH010000359.1:0-2033 GCA_044229775.1 Bacteroidia bacterium | reverse complement strand
AAATGAAGCCCGACCATTAATTTTAAAATGGTGGTCTTACCGGAGCCGCTTTCTCCAATAACTAAATTTGTTTTTCCTTCATGAAAAGTGAAAGAAACATCTTCAACTATGGTACGATCGCCAAAAGATTTAGTTATGTTCTTGATCTCGATCATATGCCTAACATAAGTCGCGTAATGACCAGATCAGTGATCAAGATCAAAACACTATTGTAAACAACAGATTGCGTACTGGCACGTCCAACCTCTAAAGCACCGCCATCGGTGTAATATCCAAAATAAGCAGAAACGGAGGTAATGATAAATGCAAACACAGCAGTTTTAAATAAAGCATAATACACATTGAAGGGAATAAAAAAAGCTTGTATCCCATAAATATATTCGTACGATGAACAGGCCCCGGATAGCACCCCCATTACATAGCCGCCTAAGATACCTAAGAACATGCTAATGGAAATTAAAAAAGGATTGATGAACATGGCAGCGGTTATCTTTGGAAGGATCAAATGATTTGCAGAATTGATCCCCATTATTTCTAATGCATCTATTTGTTCGCTTATTCGCATGGTGCCTATTTCGGAGGCGACATTGGAGCCGACCTTACCGGCTAAAATTAGACTGACAATGGTTGGAGAAAATTCTAAAACGATAGATTCGCGCGTGGCCATGCCTAATGAATAGGCGGGGATCAAAGGATTGGTAATGTTATAAGCAGTTTGAATGGTAATTACCCCGCCTATAAAAACAGAAATAATTGCAATAAGCCCAAGTGAACTGATGCCTAAATTATTTATCTCGAAAAAGAAGAGACGAAAAAACATAGAGAGCTTCGGGGGTTTGGAGAAAACCCTGCCCATTAGCATAAAATAGCGCCCTATATGAAAAAAAAGATTCATTTGTATTTGCTACTAAGGTACTAAATTATATCTTTGATATATAAACCCGAACATGAAGTCTCTTTTAAAAAGCCGTACATTCTTAATGGCCCTACTTTTTAGCTTCGCGCTGGCCCTTCAGGCTTGTCATGCCCATAAAAACGGCTGTACGGGTTGTCCGGGACAAGGGAAAAAGAAAGTGAGGAAATCCTCAAAAGGTTCTATTTAAGCAGCAGCCGTAAAACCTTCTTGTAAAGGAAAAGCGCCATCAGGCAGCCAAAACTGTTGGCAATAAAATCCAACCAATCACCACTACGTTCGCTAAACACTTTGGCTTGCATTATTTCCAGCAAACCACCATATACGATGGCCAAGATCACCACCAAAAAAATGAAGTTTGGATTTTGTTGATTGGCTATTACGGCTTGAGCAAACAGGGTCACCAAAACAAAAAACACGGAAGCGTGAACCCATTTATCAAAACTCAGCAGCTCGAGCCATGAGGTGGTGGGAATAAATCTTCCGGGAGTTGAGCACAATCCAAAAATGACCAAAGCCCATAGCAGTGCGCATTTGTAAGGATGGTTTATGAGTAAATTTCTGATCATAAAAAAACCGCCACGGGTTGCCGCGACGGTTGTATGAGAGTTCAATTAATATTAAGCACCGATTATTTTTTTGTAAGCATCGGCCGATAAAAGATCATTCACTTCAGAAGGGTTTGACAATTTGATCTTGATGATCCATCCTTTTCCGTATGGGTCGCTGTTCACGCTTTCAGGAGCCGAATCAATATCCTTATTCGCTTCTAAAACGGTGCCGGTTACCGGCATAAAAAGATCTGAAACGGTTTTAACTGCTTCAACAGTTCCGAACACTTGTTCTTTTGCAACTTCTTCTCCAACGGTAGAAATATCTACATAAACGATATCTCCTAATTCTTTTTGTGCGAAGTCGGTGATACCAACTAAGGCTTCGTTACCATTTACTTTTACCCACTCGTGGTCTTTAGTGTATTTAAGGTCTGCAGGGAAATTCATAATTGAAATATTTTTTACAAATGTATGTTTTTAGTTAGGAAATGCAAATGATAAAGCGCTTTTATTGTAAATTAATTCTCAAGCTAAATCCGGCGTTAACATTAGCTGTAGGGAACGAA
>JBGASH010000358.1:0-2046 GCA_044229775.1 Bacteroidia bacterium | reverse complement strand
GATGTTATTGCGGGTGTAGCCACTGCCGGTATTGCGCAGGGCGCTTTGGTTGCTCAGGAGCTAGGCGTTCCTTTTGTTTATGTACGAAACGAACCAAAAAAACACGGACTCACCAATTTAATTGAAGGTGAAGTACAGAGCGGACAAAGCGTTATTATAATTGAAGATCTTATCTCTACCGGCGGCAGCAGTTTAAAAGCGGTTGAAGCCCTACGCGCTGCAGGCTGTAATGTAAAAGGCATGGTGGCTATTTTTACCTATGGTTTTAACGATGCTGTTGAGAATTTTAAAAAGGCTAATTGCATGGTAAAAACCCTTACCGATTATAATATTTTGATAGAAGAGGCCCTTCAAAAAAAATACATTACCGAAAAAGATGTTGAATCGCTTAAAGCCTGGCGAAGCAGTCCTTCTACCTGGGGCGTACTTACAAATTAATTGCGGTGGCCGAATTTACCATTACAAGCGAAACCCGTTCAACAAAAAGTACCCTTAAAAGTATTTTTAATTATCTGATCGACTTTAAAAATTTCAGTAAGATCTTACCCGAAGATAAGGTTGAGAATTTTGAGTATGACGAGACCGGTTGTTCTTTTTCAATTAAAGGGGTTACGCCCTTAAAAATAAGGATCATTGAAAAAGCGCCCTTTCAAAAGATAGTTTATCGTTCGGAAGGCTTGGCGAAATTTGATTTTGTGCTTACGGCATCGTTGGCGGGTGATCCCGATAGTATTGGCACTTGCACCGTTGACCTAAAAGGTGACCTTAACCCATTTATAAAAACGCTGGCCGAAAAACCATTGTCACAATTAGTAAATACTATGTCAGCCAAACTTTCGGAACTTGAAATTAAATCATCCTAATATGAAAAACTTTACTATCAATGCCGCCATACAGTTGTTGCCTATTGAGGCCAAATCGCATCGCTGGCAAATAATTGATAATGCCATCGGACTGATTGAAAAAAGCGGCTTAAATTTTAAAGTAACGCCTTTTGAAACGGTTGTAGAAGGGGATATGGATAAGGTTTTGAAATTAATATCCAACATTAAAGAGGCCACGCTTAGCGATAATTGCCCTGAGATCATTATCAATATTAAGATTCACGCGGCCACACGCGATCTTTCCTTTAATGAAAAACTAGAAAAATATTAATTCTGAGATTTTTTTGTTTATTTCGAAAGGAGTTATTACTTTTTCTTCCCTAATTTTTTACTTTTATTGAGTGAATATTTTTAAAACAATTCCCTTTGTAAGGATCCTGATGCCTTTTATAATTGGTATTCTGGTCGCCTTATACCTCCCTTTAAATTTAAACGCATTTTTTATCCTTATTGGATTAACACCTGTATTGATCGGGTTACTTTTGATCAACAAGCGACTTAAAACTAAAATTATTACCAAAATATTTATCGTGTTGGCTGATGTTTTTTTGTTTTGTTCGGCCATTAATTGTTGTTACAACTATAATATCAAAAATTCGGAAAGTTATTTTGGGGATATAATTACACCTAAACAGAATTATGTGTGGGTTGGAAAAATACTGCAATTACCGGTAGAAAAGGAAAGGACCTGTAAAACACAAATGGAATTGCTGGCTATCAATAAAACAGGGCAATTAGAAAATGCGAAAGGTATACTGCAGGTGTATTTTAAAAAACCGATCGATAAAACACTTTTACGGCCCGGGAATTTGCTGGTTTTAAAGAGCAAATTTGTTGAACTGGAAGAGCCTCAGAACCCGAATGAATTCAATTATAAGCGGTTCATGGCCGACAAAAACATTTTTCATTTATGCTTTGTGGATTCCCAAAATGTTTTTTTTACCGGAAGAAATGAGATCAATTCGCTTTTTGCTTTGGGACTAAAGATCAAGCGAAATGCTATTGAGGTATTTAAGAATTCGGAGCTCACTAACGATGCGGCAAATTTTTGTACGGCCCTATTAACCGGATACGATGATGAAATTACTACCGAAACCATTAACGCGTTTGCTCACTCAGGAACATTACATGTTTTGTCGGTTTCGGGATGGCATACAGGTAT
>JBGASH010000357.1:0-2050 GCA_044229775.1 Bacteroidia bacterium | reverse complement strand
GGTTCAGGTAAATCTTCCCTGGCTTTTGACACCCTTTATGCTGAAGGACAACGACGTTATGTTGAAAGTTTATCGGCCTATGCCCGCCAGTTTTTAGGAAGATTGGAAAAACCGCAAGTCGATTATATTAAAGGGATCTCTCCTGCTATTGCCATTGAACAAAAGGTTATTTCGCGCAACCCGCGAAGTACAGTGGGAACCACCACCGAAATTTACGATTACTTAAAATTGTTATTTGCCCGTATTGGAAAAACGTATAGCCCTATTAGTGGTAAACAGGTAAAAAGGAATAACGTAAGCGACGTGGTGGATTTTGTGATGGCACTTAAAGAAGAAACCAAATGCCTGGTGTTATCAAAGATCTCCGTTCCAAAGGATCGTACCCTAAAACAAACGCTTGAATTACTCTCGCAACAAGGTTTTACAAGGGTAGTGCATAACAACGTTATTCATAAGATCGCCGAATTTGTTCCGGATCTAACTAAGAAAAAATTAACCGGCGACGTTTATTTACTGATAGATCGTTTGGTGGTAAATAAAAGTGATGAAGATTTTACGAATCGCATAGCGGATAGCGTTCAAACTGCATTTTTTGAGGGAAAAGGCGAATGTTTGTTGTGGGTAGGAGAAGAAAAATACGAGAAACATTTGTTCTCTAATTTGTTTGAGGCCGATGGCATGACCTTTGACGAGCCCGACATGAATTTCTTCACCTTCAATAATCCTATTGGTGCTTGTAAGACCTGCGAAGGTTTTGGTAGCATCATCGGTATTGATCCCGATCTCGTTATTCCTAATAAAAGCTTAAGTGTTTACGAGAGCGCGGTAGCTTGCTGGAACGGCGAGACCATGAGCTATTACAAAAAGCAATTAATTAAGAACGCCCATAAATTCAATTTCCCTGTTCACAAGCCTATTGTTGAACTGAATAAAAAAGATTATAAATTATTATGGGAAGGTAACCAGCATTTTGAAGGCATCAATGATTTTTTTAAGATGCTGGAAAAAGAAAGTTATAAGATACAATACCGCGTAATGCTGGCGAGATACAGAGGAAAAACCGTTTGTCCTGATTGTTTAGGAACGCGTTTACGGAAAGACGCGAATTATGTTAAGATAGAGAACAAAAGTATTAGCGAATTGGTATTAATGCCTATTTCAGAACTTTATCCGCTTTTTAAGAACATCAAATTGGGCGAACACGATCTTAAAATTTCAAAGCGCCTTTTAATTGAGATCACCAATCGTTTACAATATTTGTTGGATGTAGGTTTGGGTTATTTGAATTTGAATCGTGTGGCAAACACCCTTAGTGGTGGCGAAAGCCAGAGAATAAATCTGGCCACTTCTTTAGGAAGTAGCTTAGTGGGAAGTTTATATATTTTAGACGAACCAAGTATTGGATTGCATTCGCGAGATACCGAACGCTTGATAAAAGTACTAAAATCTTTACAGCAACAGGGTAATACGGTTATTGTGGTGGAACACGACGAAGAAATAATGTTAGCCGCCGATGAATTGATAGATATTGGTCCGGAGGCGGGTACTAACGGTGGCGAGCTGGTATTTCAGGGCACACACAAAGAATTATTAAAGGATAGCAAAAGCTATACCGCGAAATATTTAACCCATAAATTAAATATTACACCGCCCACTGCTTATCGCAAATGGAAAGAATATATTGAGATACGGAATGTAACTGACAATAATTTAAAGAATCTTACCGTAAAATTTCCACTCAATGTTTTGTGTTGTATCACCGGGGTTAGTGGTTCGGGAAAATCGACCTTAATTAAAAAAGCATTTGTACCCACACTTCAAAAATATTTAGACGGTTATTTTGAAAGTGTAGATCCTGCACATTTGATTGGCGGAAGTCTTAAACAAATAAAACAAGTTGAATACGTTGATCAAAACCCCATCGGTAAATCCAGCCGCAGTAATCCGGTTACTTACATAAAAGCTTATGATGAGATTAGAAATTTATTTTCTGAACAATCGCTGGCTAAACTGCGTGGATATAAACCTTCTCATTTTTCGTTCAATGTCG
>JBGASH010000053.1:0-17052 GCA_044229775.1 Bacteroidia bacterium | reverse complement strand
TATGCCGGCATAAGGTATCAAAAGCGGTACAAGGAAATGCTTCAGGTAAAATTGGCCGAACCTTTACATAGGGGTACCACCTACGAGTTTGAGGTGCACTTTAGGTTGGCCTATTGGAGCAACGCCCTTCTAAAATCCGTTGGGGTTTTATTTACAAAAGGAGGTTATCATGGTATTGGTGACGCGGTTAAGTCGTGTATGATAGATAGCGTTTGTAAAAAAGGCGGGTTCATTAATAACTACAGATGGTTTAGAATAAAGGGAAAATACAAAGCCGATGGCGGCGAAAAATATGTTACAATAGGTAACTTTTCGCCGGTTATAAGAAAAGACATGGTACGTATCAATATTTTTAAATTGGGGTTCAAAGAGGCCTACTATTTTGTGGATGATATTACCATGTATAAAGCCAAAGAAGAGCAGGAAAAGGTAGCGGTTGAATATGTGGGAAGTATTAAGGTGAACGAAGAAGACTCGGTGTTGGAAGTAGGAAATGTTCAGGTGGGAGAAAAGATCACGCTTAAAAATATCTTTTTTGAGAACGGAAGATATTATCTGTTGCCCGAATCGTATATAGAGTTAAATAAACTGGCTCAGTATTTAATTCGCCATCCAAAAATGGAAATTCAAATAAATGGTCATAGCGACAATGGCGGTATGAAATACAAGATCCAAAAAATTTCAGAGCAAAGAGCGCGCGAAGTGTTTGAGTATCTCATCAAAAAAGGGGTGCAAAATAAAATGTACTTTAAAGGTTTTGGAGCCACTATGCCCGTTGCAAGCAATGATACCGACGAAGGAAAAGCAAAGAACAGGCGGGTGGAGTTTGAGATAATAAAGAATTAACTACCGGCTATTCCATCTTTCTCAGGAGCTGATTGGCGCGTTCGGCGTAAAATAACATTTTCGTTCAGAGATGGATCTCAACAAAGAAGCCGCTTCCCCTTTTTGTCCCGCATTAAATAAGCACATCGCTTTGTAAAACTCCGATTCCTGCTCAAAAATATTAATGTCGTTATCCAGAACTTCATCAAAAAAGAGTTTGGACTTGTCGTAATTTCCCAGATAATAGTAGCTCATGGCAATATAAAACTGGGCGTTCACATCTCTTTTATTGTGTTTATACAACAAACCAAGTAGATCTATGCAACCCGAATAATTTTTAGCGCTGAAATTTATGATCCCGTCTTTAATGATCTGGTGAGCATAATAATTTTCATTGGGATTTTTGGTCAAAATAGCATTTTCTTTTTCTGTTTTGTTAGCAAATTCAGCCGAAAGGCCGGTTTGCAGATCAATACTTTGATTGTTCTTAAAGTAATACAAATTGTAATTGGCCACTTTTAGATCTTTAATAAAAATTACCGGCGCGTTGGGCAGGTATCGTAAATTTATTTCGATGTTCTCATTTATTTGGGTAGTAATTCCTGTAACACTTTTTGTTTCTATAGTTTCGGGTAGAGCCAATTCGCTTTCTATTTGCTCGGCTGAATGATTGATCGAAAAATGTTCCTTGTGGTATCCGGTCTTAGCTTTTTCAACAACCGTTACTTCAGTTATTGCTTCGGGTTGGATGGTTTTCCCCAATGTTTTTTCGGTATTTATAGCTTCGTAATGGGCATCATGATTTCTTTTGTTCTCGAACCAGGCAAAAAACACCGTAGCTCCAATAAAAATACCACAAACAAGTGCCACAAAGGTGTTCAGATAGGTTTTAGTAAAACCGGTTTTTGTTTTAAGGTCTATTCTTGAATGTAATTCTTCTATATCTGCCAAGCTTATGCTGTTAGATTCAATGGCGTGTGACGCTAGATAACTCAGGTCATCTTCGTGAAACTTTTGCTGCAGTTTCTTTTTTTCGAGTTCCGAAAGCGCCGTGTAATTTTTTATGTCGTTGGTATTAAGCATCGGGGGATGATTTTTTTAATTTTTCTTCAATCAATAATTTTAAATTCCGTTTTCCGTTCTGGATATGGCTTTTTACTTCATTTATGCTAAGTTTTGTTTTTTCGCTTATCTGGGCATAACTTAAACTGTGCAAGTAAAAAAACTGTACGCAGTTCCGCTGGTTTTCTTTTAATTCGGATAAACATTCTTGCATGTAATTTAAAAGCAGCTCATCGTTTATCTTCTCTATTTTTAACTCCTCCTCATAAAGGGCATCTTCATATTCAAAATCGTAATACGAACTGGTGTTTTTAAGAGTGGTGTTTCGCTTTCGGAGTGTTGAAATGCAGTGGTTCCTTACCACAAATCCCAGCCAGGCCTTAAAATTTCTTACCTCCGTTTTTTTGAGATCTTCCAGTAATTTTTCAAAGATCTGCATCACCGCGTCTTTAGCTTCATCTTTGTCTTTAAGATAAAATATACAGGTCCCGTAAACTGAAGTAACATGCTCTTTAAAAAGTTCGGCAAATAGTTTTTGATCGCCAGTTTGACGGTAAAGCAGTAGTAATTCTTCATTATTTTTAGGCGGTGTTTTTTTAAAGAGCCACATATTCAAATAACGTTCTTTTATATAAGACGCAATTGTTAGTTATTTCCATAAATATAATAAAAAGGTTAAGGAGGGGATAAAAACAAAGACCCTCAGCCCGGATCAAATAAATTTGAAACTGTGAGGGTCTTTTTAGGTTTGGCACCTAGTGATTCCGCCGCGGCTCGAACGCGGAACCTATAGCTTAGAAGGCTATTGCTCTATCCAGTTGAGCTACGGAACCAGTTAAATGGAAAAAGAACGCTAAAACACAATGTTGAGAGGCGAGGTAAACTCGCCTTCGCGAGCGTAGCCTCGCGACTACGGAACCAATGAGGGTGCAAAAGTACTTTAATATGCAGTTTTAAGCAAATTTTTAAAGAATTGATATTTATGTTTAAATTCACCTCATAATGGTAACCTTTAGTTGAGATCTAAGTATAAATTAAAGTATATGACACACACCAAAAAAATATTACTAACCCTTACGTTTTTTCTTTTCCTATTTAACGGTATAGCCCAAACCAAACCGGGCGCAAAGCAAACCCCAAAAAAGAAGGCACCGCCAAAAGAGATCAATGTTTGGATATGTACCAATCCAAAGGATAAGACCTTTCATAAACGGGCCGGTTGCTCCGAATTAAGCAAATGTGGTGGTGAGTTGAAACAAATAAAAAGTGCGGCCGAACTAAAGAAATGGGCTAAAAAGAAGAGCTGTAAACACTGCGCCAGCATGTAAATTTTGGTCCAAGATCCGCAATAAATTCCCTGAAGCGACGTTGCTTCGCGTTTCCTTTTTTTATTTGGTATATTTAACCTCCGTTTTCAGGTGTACGACCTTTCGATAATAATCGTTAATTATAATGTGAAGCATTTTGTTGAACAATGTCTTTACTCGGTATTTAACGCCTCTAAAAAGCTTAAAGTAGAAGTCTTTTTAGTGGATAATAATTCGGTTGATGGTTCGGTAGCGTTCGTAAAACAAAAATTTCCACAGGTAAAATTGATCGAGAACAAAACCAACACGGGTTTTGCTGTGGCCAATAATCAGGCTATAAAGTTAAGCTCCGGAAAATATGTTCTGTTGCTTAATCCGGATACCGTAGTGCAGGAAGACACCTTTGAAAAGGTTTTCGCCTTTATGGAACAACATCCTGAGGTAGGTGGTTTGGGAATAAAAATGGTGGACGGCAAAGGCAATTTTTTACCAGAATCAAAACGCGGATTGCCAACACCGGCCGTAGCATTCTATAAGATCTTTGGATTAGCTAAGTTATTTCCCGGTTCCAAAAAATTTGGACAATACCATTTAACCTATTTGGATAAAGATAAGAATCATGTGGTGGATGTTTTGAGCGGGGCGTTCATGTTGTTGAGAAAAGAAACGTTGGATAAGGTGGGGCTGCTTGACGAAACATTTTTTATGTATGGAGAAGACATCGACCTGTCGTACCGCATCACTTTAGGAGGTTATAAAAACTATTACTTCTCCGAATCAAGCATTATTCATTACAAAGGCGAGAGCACAAAGAAAAGCAGTGTTAATTACGTTATTGTGTTCTATAAGGCCATGGCAATTTTCGCTAAAAAACATTTTAGTCAGGGTAATGCCAAATTGTTTGGTTTTTTAATTCATTTGGCAATTTATTTGCGTGCCACCGCCGCAATTGTTACGCGATTCATTAAACAATCTTTTTTTCCGGCAATTGATTTTGCCCTAATATTGCTTGGATTATATATGATAACCGGTTTTTACGAGTCAAATTTTAAACCAACCGAGGGTTTTTACGAAAAAAAACTCATCAATATAGCGTTTCCTGTATATACCTTAATATGGATGTTCTTTAGTTTTTTAAGCGGGGGATACGATAAGCCATTCAAATTTTTAAAGATGATACGCGGGGTTTTGGTAGGAACCGGGGTTATTTTAATTATTTATTCGCTGCTTCCTGAAATGTACCGCTTTTCACGAGCACTTATTTTATTAGGAACAGGATATACCATTTTGGTTTACATTATTACACGCGTAATTTATTATTTAATAGGGATAAAACGTTTTGCGTTTAAGACAGAAGAAAAGAGCAAGCATATTATTATAATAGGCAGCGAAGAGGAATTTAACAGGGTAAACAATTTATTAAAAGAAACCCGCATAAAAGCAGGTTTTGTTGGGTTTGTAAGTAATGATGATAATGGCTTAAAGCACCCCGATTACATAGGGAATTTTAATCAGGTGAACGAGATAGTTGATGTACATAAAATAAACGAGATCATTTTTTGCGCTAAGGATATTTCATCACAAAGCATTATTGAACGTATGTTAACCTTAGTTACTAAGGGAGTTGATTTTAAAATTGCCCCACCCGAAAGTCTTTCAATTATAGGAAGCAACAGTATCGATACTGCAGGCGATCTGTATGTGATAGATGTAAATAATGTGGGTAAGCCTGAGAACCGTCGAAAGAAACGCTTGTTCGATCTGGCCGCTTCATCATTATTCATTGTGTTTTCGCCGGTTTTGATTTTCTTTCAAAAGAATAAAATTAATTTTTTAGGAAATTGCTTCCGTGTATTGTTTGGAATTTATTCATGGGTGGGTTATGGTAAAGCGCCAAGGAAAGATCTTCCTGAGATCCGGCCTTCTGTTCTAACACCGGCCGATGCTTCCGCAGTGCCTTTGCACGACGAAAAGATCAATTTGTTATTGCTGTCTTATTCCAAAGATTACCGGATCGAAAAGGACATCAATATTATTATTAAGGCCATAAAGTTCTTAGGAAATTAATTTTCTTCACTCGTTAGGATCCTGTAATTTTTTGGAAGATAATTATTCAAACGCCTATCCAAAACTTTGGCCCAACCTAAACCGTATCCCTTGTAGGTGATAAGATAAATACCTTTTTCATTATTTAAAACCAGATTTTCTTTTTTCAGGAAGGTTAAGGCCTGCTCACGACTTAACGCAATCTTTGCTACATTCTCATTTAGGTAAATGCTTTGTGCCAGTTCATGATCGGGCAAAAAATCATTTTGTTTTATTTCGCCTAAAACCGTTCCGGCTTTTTTAAAATACAGATCGCTACCATACAATTCAAAGAATTTGTACAAAGCGCTACTCATGAGTTTGAATTCATTTTTAAATTTAACTATGTTTTTGTTCTCTGTGTTTGTTAAGTAAGGGAGCAAGTTATTCAACTCTTTGTTATTTGGTTTTTCGAGCGCGTTGTTTTTTGGCTTATATTTATTAATGGCTTCTTCTTGTTCATTTGTTTTTTTAAGAACGGCGCAAAAGAAACCTTCGCTTTTGGTGAGGTAAGGATAAAAACGGTAACCTGATCCCGTATCAATAATTTTCCAGTCGTTTTGTAACGGCACTTTGATCAACTCCATTGAAAATTCTTTCATGAGCCATTCCACTATTTTTTCATTTTCTTCTTCTGAATAGGAACAGGTGGAGTATATTAAAAGACCGTTAGTTTTTAAACTGGTCAATACATCGCCTAAGATTCTTTTTTGCCGGGTACAGCAAAGCTGAACGTTGTTCTCGCTCCATTCGTTAACCGCCTCGGGTTGCTTTCTAAAAAGTCCGGAACCGCTACAGGGCACATCTGCCACGATCACATCAAAAACTTCCGGTAGTTTTCCGAATGCGGAAGGATCGCTGTTGGTAACCGCTACATTACAGTTACCCCATTTAGAGAGATTTTGTGATAAGATCTCGGCGCGTTGTTTTATAACTTCGTTGCTGATTAAAACACTGTTTTTGGTAATTAGACTATTAATGAGGGTCGATTTCCCTCCTGGAGCGGCACAAAGATCAAGCACGGTAAGGTCGTCTTTCAATTGGCAGCAATGGTTTAAGACCTGTTGTAAAAACATAGATCCCGCCTCCTGAACATAATAACATCCGGCATGAAATAAAGGATCGAATGTAAAGGCAGGGCGTTCGTCTAAATAAAAAGCGTTATCGCACCATCTCACTTTTTCGCCTAAGGTAAAGTCCGGTTCAAATGGTTTGAAAGGATTAAGCCGCACCGAAGTAATTTTGACGGGATCCTCATGAACAGCTATCAAGGCCTTTTCATCATAGCCTTTGGCGTGTTTTATATTGTTTAAAAATTGTTGCGGTAATTTCACTTCCAGTTTTATTGTTACCAATGTAATCAATAATTTCGCTGTGTGGAAAGTGATCTCAAAAAAATAGCTAAAATTAAACTAACACCCCTTGTGGCTCTTCAACGTACCGAGCGCTGGTGCGCCTATCAGGAGCGTTCGCAATTTGAAACGTTGTATAAGCTATACGATTTTGGAATGACAACCACAGAAGCGGAAGAAATTATTGCCCGGCTTATAGAAAGTAATTTTTTGAACGAAGAGCGCTTTGCGTTATCATTTGCCAGGGGAAAATTCAGGATAAAACATTGGGGACGTATTAAAATAATAGCAGAGTTAAGGGCTCGTAATGTGAATGATTATTGTATAAAAAAGGGTTTATCTCAAATAAGCGATAGCGATTATTTTGTTACCTTAGAAAAAGTAATTTTAAAGAAGTGGCGCGAAACAAAAGAAACCGACAAAGCAAAGAAGGTATTTAAAGTAGCGCAGGCTGTTGCGGCAAAGGGATTTGAAAAAGATCTGATAATGGATGTGATAAAAAAAACGGAAAAGTAAGATGAATCTAGACCTTAAAAATAAAAGAGCACTGGTTTGCGGAAGTACTCAGGGCATTGGAAAAGCGGTAGCCATTGAGTTGGCAAATTTAGGCGCTAATGTAACTCTTGTAGCTCGAAACGAGCAGGCGTTAAAAGAAACCAAAGCCGGCTTAAAATGCACGGGCGATCAACAACACTCTTATTTATGCGTTGATTTTTCGGATCCTAAAAAATTAAAGGAACTGTTGGATGCTTATCTTTTGCATAACGGACAAGTTCATATATTGGTGAATAATACCGGAGGTCCTCCGGGTGGGCCTATTGTTAACGCAAAGCCTGAAGAATTTCTTTCGGCATTCAACAATCATTTAATATGCAATCATATTTTGGCGCAAGCATGTATAGAAGGAATGAAACGCGCGGGCTATGGTCGTATCATCAATATTATCTCAACGTCGGTTAAGCAACCATTACCTAATTTGGGTGTATCTAATACTATAAGGGCAGCCGTAGGTAATTGGGCAAAGACCTTGGCGAACGAATTGGGTAAATTCAATATTACCGTAAACAATGTTTTACCAGGCGCAACCAACACGCAGCGACTAGCAGGTATCATAGAGAACAAAGCCACCAAAAACCATTTAGAAATTGAGGCTGTAAAAAAGGAAATGATCCACGAAATACCGATGGGTCGTTTTGCGGAAGCCAATGAAATTGCAGCAGTCGTAGCGTTTTTAGCTTCTCCGGCAGCGTCGTATATCAATGGAATTAACCTGCCCGTTGACGGTGGCAGAACCGGTAATTTGTAGAATAAAATTCTCACCGAATTCTTCGAATTTCACAAACCATAGTTAAATGGTTTTAACAAGGCGTTGTTTACAAGTTAAATAGCGCGTCTCCACCTACTTTTATTTTTATTTTAGTTTTGCTGAGACCGAATTTTGATGTAACTTAATCGCTTAAAATTTTTTAAGATGAAAAAAGTATTATTTGTTATGATCGTGTTGCATTTAACCCTTGCGGTAAATGCACAATTCGGTATTAATGCTGGCATAAGTGCCTTAAAATTTACTGGCGATGTTGGTAAGATGAATCACTCCAATTATTTTGGAGACGCTAAAAAAGGATATAACATTGGAGCGGAATACCGTTACAAAAATGTTCTTGGCGTTAACCTTAACGGAATGTACGGTCAGTTGGCCGGAACAGATAACGATGCTACTTCGCATCGTAATTTTTTAACGAACGTTTATGGTGGCGAACTCAATGTAGTTGCCTTTTTTGATCGTTTGCATGACGTGCAAAAAGAAGCCGCGCCATTTATTGGAGTAGGTTTTGGTTATTTGATGTTCGATCCGCATGGCGATCAAAAATATTACGATAAGGATTTCGGGATCCATAAAACCTATAATTATTGGAGCGATGGTTCTATACGTGATCTTCCCGAAAGTTCAACTAACGACCCGCTTTCAAAGACATTGAAACGCGACTATACCTATGAAACAAAACTCACCGATTCTATAGTTGCTTATAAACGCGCTACTATGTATATCCCTATTAATATGGGAGTGACCTTTAGTTTAGGTTTCCGCGCTAACATGCGCTTAGGGTTAAATTATAACCTTGCCTTAACCGATTGGATGGATAATTACAAAAAAGGTGGTAACGACAGTTGGTTAGGTGCAAACGCCAGTATTAATATTCGCATTGGGAAAAGACCGCCTACACCATACGATGATGCCGTTATTGAAGGTTTAGAAAAAGCGGATGATGATAAAGATGGCATCAACGATCTTTTGGATCATTGTGAAGGGACACCGGCCGGTGTAAAAGTTACGCCAAACGGTTGCCCTATTGATACGGATGGTGATGGAATTGCTGATTACCAAGATAAAGAGATCAATTCTAAACCAGGCGCATTTACTGATGTAAACGGTGTAACAATTAACGAAGATCTTCAGGCTAAACATCAATTAGAGTGGGATTCTATTGCCAATTTGCGCAGTACAAAAACACCAATTAACGCCAACATGGATTATAAGCAACAAGTGGATGCTAAATCAAAAGATATTAAAGACAATAAAGGTAAGACCAACGGTAAAAAAGTTGAAATACCTGCCGAATTAAAAGCAGCTGATCTCAATAAAGACGGGGTCATTTCTGCCGAAGAGCATGCTAAGGTCATAGACGCGTTTTTTAATGGCGATTCCGACTTTACCGCTGAGCAGATAAGGCTGCTCAACGAATTCTTTTTTAAACAATAAAATATGATAAAATACCTCTTTGTAATCTTCAATTCCATAGCACTGTTTTTTTACAGTTTATTTGATAACGGCGGAGTAAGTGTCACAGGAAATTTCCCCGCTAATGTAAAACCAGGAACCGAAGTTACAGCAGAGGTCACGATAAAGAAAGGAAGCCTTGGCGGCTTTGCCAAATTGCAAATAGATGTGCCTGCCGGGGTAACAATTAAAGAATCGGAGAGTAAAGGAGGCAATTTCTCGTTTACCGGTACCACCGGGAAGTGGATCTGGACCGGGGTGCCAAGCGATGCGGAGTTTACCGTTAAATTTATCATATCGGCCGACGCCACTGTTAACGGGGCAAAAACCATTACTTCAAAATATTCTTACGTTGAGAACAATAATAAACAGGTGGCCGAAATGGCCCCTGTTGAAGTGATGTTTGGAGAAGGCGGGGTAGCCGGAAATGAGAATAAAAATCCGGAAACCAATACCACTACCAGTACTCCCGAAACCAATACGTCAACACCAACAAGCACCGTTGCTTCTAATTCTCAAACAACAACTCCCGAAAATAACAATTCCAATAATCAGGAACCAGTTAGTCCTGTTAGCGCTCTTCGTACAATTACTAAAGGAGCGGTGGCTAATGAATGGAATATAGAAGTGAAAATTAAGAAAGATGGTATTAAAGGTTTTGCCCGTTACAGCGATGACCTTCCCGAAGGATTTACTGCAAAACAAGGAAAAACTGATGGCAGTTCTTTTTCGGTAGCCGATAATAAAGTAAAATTTGTTTGGGTTAACGTTCCAAACAGCGAAGAGATCAATATTTCTTATACACTTAACGGAATCGAAAAACCCAGTACGCTTTTAAAAGGAGAATATTCTTATTTAGAGAATAACCAATCTAAAAGTTATAAATTATCTCCCGAAAAATTACCGGCTAATTCGGTAGCGGAAACTCCGGTTAATACCAATACAACAAGTACCAACGAAAATAACCCAACCAATACCAATACGGTTGCCACCAACGAGAATCCGGTTAATACCAATACTACTGCAACCAACGAAAACAACCCAACAAATACGAATACCGTTGCCACTAATGAAAATCCTGTAAATACCAATACCACTTCTACCAACGAAAATAATTCAAACAGTACGTCGTCGGCTATCTCTTACGGTGTTCAGATAGGGGCTTTTTCGAATGCTAACGTTACCAATTTAACGCTTGGACGCCTTTACAGTATTTCAGAACCAATAAGAAGTGAAATGGATAACGGTCTTACCAAGTTTGTGGTTGGTAAATTTGGAGAATATAAAGGGGCCCGCGACCACCGCGAAAATGTTAAAAATAAAGGAGTAAGTGGGGCTTTCGTAACTGCTTATAACGGCCCTCGTCGAATATCGGTTCAGGAAGCTTTAATGATAGCAAATCAAAAGTGGCTTAAGTAAAAGCAATTTGCTAACTTTACGTATAAACTAAAATTATGAGGCGGTTCCGGAGCTTCTTATTGATCATTTTTTTAGCGAATTATATATTTGCTCAAACGGATAGTTCTAAAACTGAGGCCCCAAAAACCATTCCAACAAGTACCCCTGAACCACGATCCATTCCAACAAGTACTCCCGATCCAAATGCCAAACCCGATTCACTTAATGCACCACCCGATCTAGGCAGTCTTAAACCAAAGGTTTCTTTAGGAACCGGCATGTTGTCTTTTTACGGCGATCTTTATAATAAACATTACCAGGCACCTTGGACGTCACGCGTGGCATACGATCTTAATTTTTCGCAGCGTCTTACCGGATATTTGCAATTGAATTTTAACGCTATGTTCGGCAAATTGGGCGCCTTCGAAAATTTGCCCAACCGTCACGAAAATTTCCAATCAGAGATACGGGCCGGCGGCGTTAACCTGTTATACGATTTTGGAAATTTTATTCCCGAAAAAACCACCTTGCGCCCTTATGTAAGTTTAGGTATTACCGGATTTGAATTTTTATCGAAGACCGATCTGCGTGATAAAAATGGTCAGCAATATTATTATTGGAGTGACGGCTCAATAAAGAATATGGCCGAAGGAAGTGCCGGATCACAAAACGCCAAAGATATAGTTCGCGACTATGTTTACGAAACCGATGTACGTGAACGTAACGCCGATGGTTTTGGAAAATATCAGGAAAGGGCATGGGCCATACCGGTTGGTGTTGGCGCGTTGATGAAGGTAACCGATAGGATAGACCTTAAGATCGGAACACAGTTTTATTTCACCACAACCGATTATATAGATGGTGTTACAAATAAAAGTGTTGGAAACCGCATTGGAACAAAAGCCAAAGATAATTTTGTTTATACTTCATTCGCCTTGCAATACGATCTCGTATTCAAGAGTAAAGGAGCCGATACTTTACCTAATGGATATTATGATGGTATAGATTGGCTGGCAATTGATAACGGCGATTATGATAAAGATGGTGTAAAAGATTTTGATGATAAATGTCAGTGTACGCCTGCAGGCGTAAAAGTTGATCCGTTTGGCTGCGAAATCGATACTGATAATGACGGTGTAAAAGATTATAGAGATGATGAAATTCAATCGCCAAAAGGATTTGAAGTGAACGAAAAAGGTGTGGCCTTAACGGATGAATATTGGCAGGAATGGTATGATAACTACAACGATTCTTTAGGTCTATTGAACTTTACCACTGAGGTATTGGGTAATATGCATAAAGAAACCCCTGTTGTAAAAACAAAAAAGGAAAAACGCATTTATACTGTGGAATTGGCACGATATAAAGGCGGTGTTCCAAGCGATGAAATGGCGTATTTGTTAAGTATTGGCGATATCCGCTCAACTACCATGGATGATGGAACAACCATCGTGTTTACAGCCGGTACTTATGAAAATGTTCAAATGGCACTTAAACGTCGCGATGAATATATTTCGGAAGGAAACAAAATGTCGAGAGTTGGATATTTTAAACAAGAGAAATATTTCGAAGTAACCGACGAGGAATTACAGAAAATAATTGCCGAAGAAGCCGGCATCAAGAATAATACTAAAGTTGATACTGCTAAATCTAATGTTCCGGTGGGAGAAAATTTTGGAAAAGGCGAAATTGTTTACCGTGTTCAGCTAGGATCGTATAAGCATAAAATGTCATTGAGCGCCTTCAAAACTGCTTCGGGTGTTATTGAACTTCAAACACCGGATGCGTTCCGTTACGTTTCTCGCGGATGTAAAACATTAGCTGAAGCTGCGGCTATTCGTGCCGACTTTGTATTATCAGGATATCCTGATGCCTTTGTTACTGCATATAAAGATGGTAAACGTATTGCCATGAATACCACTGGCGCTACTATGACCAGTAAAGTTAAAGAAGACCTTAACGAGAATAAAACATTCAGTTCGGTGGATAAATCATTAGTGAATTTCAAGATCCAAATAGGGGCCTTGGTAAAACCTAATGGGGTGGCCGAAATGGATGAGAGAATAAAAGAAATTAAGGGCGGGGCCGAAAAACAAAATACCGCCACAGGTTCTTTCCGTTATACCACCGGTAGCTTTAAAGATCAGGCTTCAGCCGAAAAATACCGTAAAGAACTGGAAGATAAAGGATTCCCAGAGGCATTTATCATCGCTACTTTCAAAGGCGAGATCATTTCTATACAAGAAGCTACTGACCTTTTAAAGTAACCTTCTTACTAATTACCGTTATATAGTTAATTCAACAATCTTAGGTTAAAAACATTTACCTATTGCCTTACGCTTTACCATCCTTACTTATAACTTTATAGGATTATGGCATCTGAAAAGAAAAACAAATTCAGAGATATTCCTCTTACCGTAACTGTAAACGAGGACGAAAAACCTATTCAGGAAATTGAAGATGTGAAGTTGGCCAATGAGGTTCCTTCTATGGAAGGTGTAATGAAGCCTAAAAAAAATAAACCGCGCAAACCGGTGGCGCCTGTTGTTGATGTGGAGGAGGAGGAAGAAGAGGAAGAGTCGCCTGCGCCAAAAAAGACAAAGAAAGTAGCTGAGAAAAAAGAGAAGGTTCAAAAAATCACGTTGGCTCAAAGATGGGAGCAAGCTGTAGCCATTTATAATAATGAGCGCACTCAAAAAATCATTGGTTTAAGTTTAATTTTATCGGCCACTTACCTTTGCATCGCTTTCATTTCTTACTTTTTTACATTTGAGGCCGACCAGGATAAGGTGCTCGGACCGTTATCAGAGTTATTTAATCCCGATGTAAAAGTCACTAATTGGCTGGGTAAATTCGGAGCTTTGGTTTCGCACCAGTTCATGTACAAATGGTTTGGTGCGTCTTCTTTTATTTTTATTCCGGTTCTGGCCATGTACGGTCTTCAAAAATTATTGAATAAGTCGTACATAAAGCCACAGGCCTTTAATGCCAAATGGTTGTTTGTAATGGTATGGTCGTCTTTAACGCTGGCTTTTGTTTTTCACGACAAATGGTTTTTCCTGGGCGGTGGATTTGGATACATTTTAAATATTCAGATCAGTAATTATGTAGGAAGTGTTGGTTTGCTGGCGCTACTGGCTTTCTCTATGCTTACGTTCCTTGTCCTCACCTTAAATATTTCCTTTAAACTCCCAGCCAAAGCAGTAGAAGAAGAAGCGGCAGAACCTGTTCTTGAAAATAAAACCGCTGAACCGATATTTGAAATTCCGGTTAAAAAGAATGAAATTAAAGAACCAGTATTAACAAAAGAGGAAGAAGCCGCCGCGCTTAATTTCGAAATTAAGAATGTGGAAGAATCTATTTTTTATCCGGAGGATAAGAAGGAAGAAATTGCACCTCTTGAATTAAAAACAGAACCACAACCCGAAATAGAAATAAAAAAAGAGAACAATGGCGAACCGGAGTTTTCCATTGCTAAAACACCGGTTGAAGGAGACGTTTTAGAGGAAGAAAATAAAGCGGCGCAATTAGTAGAAGAGTTTGGAGAGTATGATCCAACGTTGGATCTTGGTAATTATCAATTTCCGCATTACGATCTGTTGAACGATTATGGCAACCAAGGTTCAAAAGTAAATCAGGAAGAACTTTACGCAAATAAGGACCGCATCATCGCTACATTAAAAAACTACGGTATCGAAATTTCATCCATCTCTGCTACGGTTGGTCCAACTGTAACACTTTATGAAATTGTTCCGGCGGCGGGCGTTCGTATCTCTAAAATTAAAAATCTGGAAGATGATATCGCTTTGAGTTTATCAGCTCTTGGTATACGTATCATCGCGCCAATTCCGGGTAAAGGTACCATTGGTATTGAAGTGCCTAATCAAACACCGGAGATGGTGCCAATGCGTAATATTTTGGCCTCCGAAAAATTTAATAATTCAACTTTTGATCTTCCAATTGCATTAGGAAAAACCATAAGCAACGAAATTTTTATTGCCGACCTCGCCAAAATGCCTCACTTGTTAATGGCCGGTGCAACCGGACAAGGTAAATCGGTAGGATTAAATGCAGTACTAGTTTCTTTACTTTATAAAAAACATCCGGCGCAAATTAAATTTGTATTGGTAGACCCTAAAAAAGTAGAGTTAACCTTATTCAAAAAGATTGAACGTCACTTTTTGGCGAAGCTCCCAAATTCGGAAGACGCCATCATTACCGATAACACTAAAGTTATCCATACCCTTAATTCGCTGTGTATTGAAATGGATAACCGTTACGCCTTATTACAGGATGCACAGGTAAGAAATATTAAGGAATATAACGCTAAATTCATTCAGCGTAAATTAAATCCTAATAACGGTCACAAGTACTTACCATATATCATTTTAGTTGTGGATGAGTTCGCTGATCTAATTATGACCGCGGGTAAAGAAGTAGAAACGCCCATTGCACGTTTGGCACAATTAGCTCGCGCCATTGGTATACATTTGATAATAGCTACACAGCGACCGTCAGTTAATATCATTACCGGAACCATTAAAGCTAACTTCCCGGCGCGTATTGCCTTTAGGGTAACTAGTAAGATCGACAGCCGTACTATTTTAGATGCGGGCGGTGCAGAGCAATTAATTGGTCGTGGTGATATGTTATTAAGCACCGGAAACGATCTTATCCGTATTCAGTGCGCCTTTGTAGATACACCGGAAGTAGAAAAAATCACTGATTTCATTGGCGGACAACGAGCCTATCCAAGCGCCTTTATGTTACCAGAATATGTTGGCGAAGAAGAGGGTGGAAGCGGCGATGTTGATTTGAGCGAACGCGATAAAATGTTTGAAGAAGCCGCTAAATTAGTAGTGCAATTCCAACAGGGTAGTGCCTCTTTCTTACAACGTAAATTGAAACTTGGTTATAACCGTGCAGGACGAATTGTTGACCAATTAGAAGCCGCCGGTGTTATTGGAGGATTCGAAGGTTCAAAGGCCCGCGAAGTGTTGTGTAAAGACCTTGCACAACTCGACGAGATCATCAAAAAAATTAAAGGAGAGTAGTTTTAGTAGTAAGTTACTCCCCTACTTTTTTTAAGGAGGGGAAAGTCGCGACGTAGTCGTGACAGGGGTGGTTAAATAAGTTTCTTATTCCCTTTATGTCTCGTTTTATCACGAGAAGTTTTCTTCTTCAAATTCTTTTTCATCGCCTTTTCAAGATCAACGCCTGTTTGATTAGCAATACAAATTAAAACAAACAACACATCGGCCAGTTCATCTTCCAGCACTTTTTTCTTATCGCTTTTCTTTTCGCTTTGTTCGCCATAGCGCCGCGCCATAATACGGGCCACTTCGCCCACTTCTTCCATTAAAATTGCGGTATTGGTAAGCTCGTTAAAATAACGAACCCCATATTTTTTTATCCAGGCATCTACGGTCTTTTGGGCTTGTTGGAGGGTCATTTTGAGTAATTATTTTACTTTTTATAGATGGAAAAATTGACTATTTTTATATGATCAAAACTATGAATAAATTGCGAATAAAGATATTTACATTTTTTACTGTTTTTTTACTTTTTGTTTCCGGAAAGGTCCATGCTCAGTCATTACCTTATTACAACGGGTTTGATAATTTAGGCGATACAATTGGTTGGACACATTACGCGATTACCGGTACTGACAATTGGAAAAGAGGTAAGCCTCAAAAAACTTATTTGAATCAAGTAAACTCAGCCCAATACGCATGGTGCACAAATCTTACAGGTTCTTGTACTCCCAATTCTATAATGTGTCTTGAAACGCCTACTTTCAACCTGTCTGATACCAGTAAGAAATACGCTCTTTCATTTTATCACAACTATTTTGCTTCTCCTGTAGATGGATTAAATGTTGAATACTCAATAAATGGTGGAAATACATGGTTACTTCTAAATGGTCTTTCAACTGAAAAATCAGACTGGTATAACAATCCTTCCTGCAGTGGTAACGGTGGGCAACCAACATGGTCTTGGGCATGGTTTTCTACATACATCGCTTCATTTCATAGTTTGAAATTTTTAGCCGGTCAGGCAAGTGTTAAGTTCAGGTTCAAGTTTGGATGTGCTTCAGCGGCGATGGAAGGATGGTCGATCGATGATTTTAAGATATTTGAAGATAAACCGAATTTATGGGCGAAACCGGGGCCATATTCTCATACCACCAGAGCATGTGGATCATTTGGAATAAATCATACTTTCTGTTATTTAGGTGTTTCAG
>JBGASH010000052.1:8898-17165 GCA_044229775.1 Bacteroidia bacterium | reverse complement strand
ATTTGCTGTACTGCCGGACTAAAGCCAAGCGGCTCCGACGATGTTTTTAATTATAAGGGTGAGAAAAAATTAAATTACGGCCGGCACATTGATTATGTTACCCGCGATTACATTGTATTTAAGATCTATGAACCGGTTATGACCTATATTATTCAGTATTTGGCACCAAAAGAAGATTCTTTAAAGCACGAACGAAGCATCAAATGCGAAAAAGTACAATACCTTAAAGGCGATGAGCTGCTTTACAAACAGGGTAAAAACTGGTACCTGTATAACATTGCCAGCGAGAAAAAAGTTAACTTTGATCCAAAATTAAATCCTTCAATTCACTTAAATGAGTAAAATAAAAATAGCCATTAACGGTTTTGGCCGCATTGGCAGGTGTTTTTTCAGAATAGCGTTCAACCAACCTAATTTTGAAATTGTTGCTATCAACGATCTAACCGACACAAAAACATTAGCGCATTTATTAAAATACGATTCGGTTCATCGGGCATTTGGAAAACCAGTTGAATTTGATAAAGATCATTTAATAGTTGATGGTAAGAAAATAAAAATTACTGCCGCTAAAGATCCTGCCCTACTCCCATGGAAAGAATTAGGAATTGATGTGGTAATTGAAAGTACCGGACATTTTTTAGATAAAGTAGGCGCTCAAAAACACCTTGATGCCGGCGCTAAACGCGTTATTATTTCGGCTCCTGCAACAGATGATGATATTAAAACGGTAGTGCTTGGTGTTAACGATGGCATCTTGAACAAAAACGATATTATTATTTCAAACGCTTCGTGTACTACCAACTGCGCGGCTCCAATGCTCAAAGTGCTTGAGCAATTTGATATTGAAGAAGCTTATATCAGTACCGTTCATTCCTATACCGGCGATCAGCGTTTACACGATGCCCCGCATAAAGATCTGAGAAGGGCTCGGGCCGCCGCTATGAGCATCATCCCTACCTCAACCGGTGCGGCAAAAGCTATCACTAAAATTTTTCCTGAATTAAAAGATAAGATCGGTGGTTGTGGTATGCGTGTCCGTACCGGATGGCTCGTTAACAGACATTACATGTGTTTTAAACGGCAGACCTGACGTAGCAACCGTAAATGCGGCCTATAAAAAAGCAGCGCAAACCTCTTTGAAAGGTATCTTGCAATATACCGAGGATCCCATTGTTTCTATCGACGTGGTTGGTAATACGCATAGCGTGGTGTTTGATGCCGAATTTACCAGCGTGGTTGGAAATTTGTACAAAATAATTGGATGGTACGATAACGAATGGGGTTACAGTTCGCGGTTGGTAGATCTTATAAATAAAATGGATAAACTCTGATCCGTTTATTTTCCTAAAGTATTTAATTCCTGGATGGCAGGTTCGTAATTAGGTGTTAACTGCAAACACATGTTATAATCCGCTTTGGCATTATTGTAATCCTTCAATTTCTGAAAACAATAACCCCTTGCAAAATATGCTTCCGTATATTTTGGATCAACCGCAATGGCTTTCGAAAAATAATCAATGGCTTTATTAACGTCATCCTTTTTATCAAAATAAATGGCACCCAAATTGTATAAGGTATGAATATGATCTTTATTGATGGCCAGTAATTTTTCGTAGGCGGCAATACACTCGGTAAGTTTATTCAAGTCTTGTAATAATTTAGCTTGTGCATAAAGCGCTTCCTGACTATTGGGTTGCAATTTTAAGGCGTTATTAAAATATTCGAAGGCCAATGGGTTTTTACGACCCGAATATAAAATACCAATATCTAAAAACGCCGAATAATAGGTGTTATCTTGCTCAATAGCGGTTTGCATACTCGAAATAGCCTTAGCAGTATCTCCTATTTCTTTGTAAACTGTTCCTTTTAAATAATAAGCCTTTGCAATATTCTCATCTAGCTTTAATGCTTTATTAATAAATGTAAACGCATTTTCATATTGCTTAACCAGGTAATACAATTCGGCCAGTTTTAAAAGTGCCTCGGTATCTTCAGGAAATTTTTTGATGGTTAACTCTAAAGTTTCTTTGGCGTAACGCGTTTTATTGGAAGCAAAATACACATCAGCCAACGTTACATAATACTCGGCCTTGGTGCTGTCTAAATTCATTGCGCGTAACGCATCACCAATACCTTCGTCCCATTGTCTTAATGCGATGTATATCTTAGCTCTTTCATTAAATAATGCGGCGTTGTTTGGGTCGTTTAGTAATTTAGCATTTACAGCTTTTAACTCGGGCGAATTTAATTGCAAAAGAAGGGAATCGGATTTTACGGCTTTTAGCGCTTCGGTTTTTTCGGGTTCGGTTTTACATGAAGTAAAAATAAGGGCTGAAAAAACAATATAAAGAAACTGGTATTTTATAAATGCTCTCATAATTAAGCAAAATTAATAAACTATTTAATTCTTTTGGTTTTTGTATCTTTGCCGGATGCCTTTTTCGGGAAAAACAGCCGCTTTTCATACCTTGGGATGTAAACTCAATTTTTCTGAGACCTCTACTTTGGCCAGACTTTTGGTTGAAAAAGGTTTTCAAAAGACCAGCTTTTCACAACCGGCGGATGTTTATGTGATCAATACCTGTTCGGTGACCGAAAACGCCGATAAAGAATGTCGCCAAATTGTAAAGTCGGCCCTAAAACAAAATCCTGAGGCCTTTATTGCGGTGGTTGGTTGTTATGCTCAATTGAAACCGGATGCCATCAGCCAGATTCCCGGCGTTGATGTTGTATTGGGAGCTACCGAAAAATTTAAGTTGTTAAATTATATTTCCCTTACGGGGAAAAACGACCATACGCACATTCATAGTTGCGAAATAGAAGATGCTTCTTTTTTTACCGACGCGTATTCTATTGGCGACAGAACCCGTTCGTTCCTAAAAGTTCAGGACGGTTGTGATTACAGTTGCACCTTTTGCACTATTCCGTTGGCCCGTGGCAAAAGCCGAAGCGATAGTATTGAAAACGTAGTGGACAACGCCAAAAAAATTGCGGCAAGCTGGGTTAAAGAAATAGTGCTAACCGGTGTAAACATTGGTGATTTTGGTTACGGTGTTGATATTGAGAATGGAAAAAAACGCCATTATACTTTTTTGGACCTTGTAAAGGAACTGGATAAAGTTAATGGAATTGATCGTTTCCGGATCTCTTCCATTGAACCAAATCTGTTAAAGGACGAGATCATCGAATTTGTAGCCAAATCCGATCACTTTATGCCGCATTTTCATATGCCTTTGCAATCGGGTAATAATGAATTGCTCAAAAAAATGAAGCGCCGCTATTTGCGCGAATTGTATAGCGAACGAGTGGCCAAAATAAAAGCGTTAATGCCGCATTGTTGCATTGGCGTAGATGTTATTGTTGGATTTCCGGGCGAGACTGAACAGCATTTTTTAGACACTTATAATTTTATTAACGGTCTCGACATCTCCTACCTTCACGTATTCACTTACAGCGAACGCGATAATACCGAGGCCATTAAAATGGAGAGCGTTGTACCTATTGCCGAACGAAAAAGAAGAAACAAAATGTTGCGCATTCTTTCTGCAAAAAAATTACGCCAGTTTTACGAAACCAATCTTGGAAAAACCAAAACTGTTATTTTTGAGAACGAGCAAAAACAAGTGGCCGGCGAAAATTTCATGTTTGGTTTTACCGAAAATTACATAAAAGTAAAACACCCCTACTCTGCTTCACTGGTCAATAAAAAAAGCACCGTTTATTTAGATGCTTTCGACGAAGAAGGAAATATCTTTGGAAAAATAGACGAACCCGTTTTGGCTTAACGGTATTTTATCGGTTTTTGTAAATGCCATAAATAATTATTGGGCAATTCTAAAAAAGGTTTTTCTTTAAATATGCCGTAAACAGCGCTCCCGCTTCCACTCATCGATGCATACACCGCGCCTTTTGAATACAAAAGACTTTTAATGTTTTTTACTTCGGGGTATTTGTTAAAGATGGGTCCTTCAAAATCGTTCACGAGTACATTCTTCCAGTTTTCTATAGGTTCATTATTCATGATTTCCCTAAGCGAAATTTTGGGTTTTTGCGGAACAACGCCGGCATAAGCTTCCTTGGTGTTGCTATTGATACCTGGATAAACAACAATAATAAAATATTGGTTAAGATCTAATTTAACCGGTTCAAAAACATCACCTTTTTGAGTGGCTAAAACAGGGGTGTTACCTATAAAAAAAGCGCAGTCGCTACCCAGTTGTGAAACGAGTTCTTTTACTTCATGGTTACTCATTTTTAAAGCGAATTTTTCGTTTAAAGCCTTTATAAAAAAAGCCGCGTCGGCACTTCCACCTCCTAAACCGGCACCCATTGGTACATTTTTATGTAAGTACACCATTATGGGTGGTAATTTATGCCGGTCAAGCAATAATTTATAGGCTTTATAAACGATATTTTCCTGTTTTAGAGCGCCATTAATGCTTAATCCCGAAACCTCTAAATCAAAGTCTTGCCCCCCCTCTACCACCTCCAGAGCGTCTTTCCAGGAGGTATTATAAAGTACGGTCTCTATATTATGGAAGCCATCTGTCCTTTTTTCAGTAATATGGAGTCCAAGGTTTATTTTAGAGGTAGGAAAAACCAGCATTTTTTAACAAATTTTTTGTTTCCAGTAAATTTTTTACTAAATTGCATCAAATTATTATAAAAAGCATATAGCATGAAAAATAAAAATTTTATTCTTGGTCTAACTTTACTTGCCGGCTCATTGATGTTTACCGGCTGCGGTAAAAAACAATCTCCTCAACCAGCCGATCCTGATAAAGACTTCGGTTCAAGTACGGATGTAGGTTTAGCTACCTATATTGTAAGTGATATTAACGAAATGGCCGCTCAAAGTGGTGACGGAGGTAGTTCGCTTCCTTTCTACTCAGGTGTTATTTTCCGCGATACGGTTAACAAAAGAGTAACGGTTACTTTTTCAGCTACTAAAGGTGCTGATGGCAAAATAAGAAACGGTGTATTGATGTTCAATTATGCCTCTTCTACAAATAATGCTAAATATTATCGCCAACCGGGTTATGTAGGTGTTGTTACAGCTACTGCTTATGTGGTTGATGGTTATCAAGTGGATATTAATGGTATGACCATTAAGAACATTACACCAACTTACGCTAATGCTATCAATGTTGCTAAAGACAGTATGACTTGGAGCCAAACAGTTGATGTGAACGTTTGGAAACCACGGTACTTTAAGTGGTGTAACTTCTGATGTAGTGAACTATACTTCTGTTATTGAAAAAGCCAACATCATTAAGCGTAACTTTACTTGTGCTCCTGATAAAATATTCTATCCAGGAAAACACCCGTTTGTTACCGGTTTAATTGTGCTGGATGTTGATCCAAATAACTCTAACTTTGCTACTAAAAAAGAGAAGAGATATATCGATTACGGACCAAGTACCGATTGTGATTACAATACTACTGTTACAATCAAAGGTATCTCCTACTCTTTGGATATTAACTAATAAAATTTTCTGATTTTTCTGAAAAGCTGCCGTTTAAATTACGGCAGCTTTTTTATTTTTACGCATTATTAAAAAACTCCTGACATATTTTATTGTTTTTGTTTTTGGGTTATACGGTGTTCGTGAATTTATTTATTTCGGAGTAAGAAAGAATGGTAAAGGGGTGTTTGAAAAATACAATACTATTTTCCTAAAGCAAGATGCATTCAATGTTTTATTTCTTGGCTCCTCAAGAGCTGAAACACATTTTGACCCAAAGATCTTTGATTCGATAACCGGATTAAAAAGTTATAACGCCGGTATCACCGGAGCTACTCCCCGTATCGCATTTGCAGTTTTGCGAGCATACTTACTTAATCATCCTCCTCCTAAATATCTGGTGTTTGATGTTGATCTGCATTTTTTAAAATACGACGTTGATACCATAAGGTCTTTTCCGCGTTTTTTTCCCTATCTCAGTAACCCCGTTCTTTTGGAGCAGTTCAATAAAATTGACGGGCGTTTTGTTTCCTTCAAATACAACCCCATCCATTCATTGCCCTATTCGGGTATTGGTCTTTTAAGCGCCTCATTGCATGGCTGGTTAGATATAGAGGGCAAATACGATACCGTATATTATAAAGGGTTTCAGCGAACGACCTTCTATGACACAATTCTACCTCTTTCAACCGAACCGGTCACTTCCTGGTTCAACGTTACCGAAAGGACCTATTTAGATTCCATTATCCTTTTATCCAAAAATAACAAAACAGATGTGTTACTGGTAAGCTCGCCCATGTTTTTAGGAGGAGATAAGGGGATAAAAAATAAAAAAAAGATCGTTTCCCAGCTATACAATATTGCAGCTTTAAATCATTTAACATTTAAAGATATTACTTCACCTCCCTTTGCAAAAAGGCGCGATTGCTTTGCCGACATGTACCATTTGAGCGATAAGGGATCGGTTCTTTTCACCAATGATTTCTCCCTGTTCTTTAAACAATATTTTACTGATAAATCCGTTAATTGATGAAGAGGAACATTTCATTTTTTTTATTAAATTTATAGTCTATGCGCCGTATATTTGCAATATTTTTTTTATCGGGAAGCTTTTTAAGCCATGGTCAGGTTGCTAAATACAGTAACGAATTCCTGAATCTTGGAGTAAGCGCGCGCGCCCTTGGGATGTCGAATGCCAACGTGGCTTCGGTAAACGACGTAACAGCGGGTTATTGGAATCCGGCCGGACTTTTATTTCAGCAAAGTAATTTGCAATTGGGTTTAATGCACGCCGAATATTTTGCAGGGATTTCAAAATACGACTATATGGGTGCGAGCAAACGCATCGATTCCAACAGCGTTGCCGGAATCACCTTTATCCGTTTTGGTACCGATAATATTCCTAATACACTTGATCTGGTAGATGCCAATGGCAACGTTGACTACTCCAAAATAAAAACTTTTAGCGTAGTTGACGCGGCGGTTCTATTATCTTATGCCCGTAATATGCAAAAAATAAAAGGCCTTAAAGTTGGGGGCAATTTTAAAGTGATCCGTAGGCGCATTGGCGATTTTGGCGGAGCCTGGGGTTTTGGTTTGGATGCCTCAGCCATGTACACTTATAAAAAATGGCGTTTTGCCGCTATGGGTCGCGATATAACAGGAACCTTCAACGCGTGGACCTACAGCCTGACCGACGACGAGAAAAAAACTTTTTCAATAACAGGTAACGACATTCCTTCTAACTCGGTTGAAGTTACCTTGCCAAAATTAATTTTAGGCGCTACCCGTACGTTCATGGTGTGGAAAGACCGGATCTCTATTTTGGGTGAAGTGAATTTTGTGAACACGTTTGACGGTAAGCGTAACACCGTTATAAAATCAAATGTTTGGAGTTTGGAGCCCATGTTTGGTACCGAGATCGGGTATAAAGGAATTGTGTTTTTAAGAGCCGGTTATGGCAATATTCAAAAAACGCTTAACGCCGTGGGTGATAAATTCATTACAACCGCTCAGCCTAACATAGGTGTTGGTGTTAAATACAAGATCTTCGCTATTGATTATGCTCTAACCGATATTGGCGACCGTTCGGTGGCCCTTTATTCTAATATCTTTTCACTCAAAATCGATATTAATAAAAAACCAAAGTGAAAAAACTAATACATACGTTACTTTTTTTATTGATGGGTTTTAGTTTTAAAGCACAGATCTATAGTAACGAGTGGATAAATTTTTCAAATAAGTATTACAAATTCCCCATTTTTAAAGAAGGTATTTACCGTATTGATTCGTTAAAGCTTGCCAGCAGTGGTATTTCTTTAAGTGCCATTAATCCTAAAAATTTTCAACTATTCATTAAAGGAAAAGAACAGGCCATTTTTATTAATGGAGAGGGGGATAATGTATTTAACACTTCAGATTATATCGAGTTCTATGCCGACAAGAACGATGGGCGCTTTGATTCTACCTTGTACGACAACATCAATTACCTTCCCAACCCTTATGTATCTCTTTTAAACGACACAATATATGGCTTTTTAACCTGGAACAATTCTACTTCTAACAAAAGGGCCGTTCTTGAAACCGATACAGCCTACTCTACTTATACTCCTGCATCTTATTTTTACTCGGAACGAATTTACGCGCCAAATACATTTTATAATCCGGTAGATGAATTATCAGGCAACTCAAGTGATCCTCGCTACACCCAAGCCGAAGGTTATGGGGGGTATTTTCCAAAGACCAGTTCTTACACAACCGCTTTCGCCAACTTAAACACCTATACCGCTACTGCTATAAATG
>JBGASH010000052.1:0-8888 GCA_044229775.1 Bacteroidia bacterium | reverse complement strand
ATGTTTATATAACGATCGCTTTTTCCGGAGCCAGTTTCGATTATTCGGTACCTTATGATCATGAGATGACCGGAAGCATACTTGATAACACCAATAATCCCGTAAATTTATTTGACACTGTTTTTTTTGGTTATAAACCTATTAAGTACAATTTTACTTTACTGTCAAATAACCTCGGCAATAATTCCAATATTACCGTTACATCTCCCAATAATTCTACCATAACCGCCATAAACAATATAACCGCGTTGCATTACATTTATTACAAACTTCCTCAGATCCCTGATATTTCAGGTAATTCGGTTTACAAATTATGGGTAGATGATAATACCGGCTCCTCGAAAAATTATTTAAAGATCGATAACGTTAATGCCGGCTCCACCAATACCATATTGTTTTACGATATTACAAATGGAAAGCGAATTAAGACCACTTTACTGAATCCCTATTTAAAAGTTTTAGTTCCCGACGCTGGTAAGCAAAAACTGTGTTACCTCACTGCCGAATCAAATACACTTACTGTTACTTCCATTACACCCGTAAATCAAACAGGAACTTTTAATTATTACAAATCTAATGCCGATTCGGCATTTGTGATAATAACCCATAACAGTTTATTAGCAGGCGCCAACTCTTATAAAAATTACCGCCAGAGTTTTGCCGGAGGTTCTCACAACGTTATTTTGGCCGACATAGATGATCTTTACGATCAGTTCGCATATGGCATAAAAAAGCATCCGCTGGCCATCAAAAATTTTTGCAGATATTTAATGGATAGCTTACCAACAAAACCCAAAAATTTATTTCTAATTGGTAAGTCAGTACAAAATTCCGAATTACGCTCTGTTCCCGGGGCCTGGAATAAATGTCTTATTCCCACAATGGGCATACCTTCATCCGATAATTTATTGACCGCCAGAATTACCGGCACCATCCCAATTGTTCCCGAAATAAGCATTGGGAGATTAGCAGCCCAAACCAATAATGATATTACTGTTTATTTGAACAAGGTGATGCAACACGAATCAACCCCACCGGTTGAATGGAAAAAAAACGTTTTACATTTTGGCGGTGGTACCGACATCAATCAGAAAAACCTGTTTGCGGGATTTCTTTCAGGATTTGAAAAAACAATTGAGGATTCATTATATGGTGGTAAGGTGTATACCTTTTTAAAAAGCACAACCGCTCCTATTCAAATTACCCTGAGCGATTCTATTAAAAATTTATTTAACAAAGGCGTTGGGTTAGTTTGTTTTTTCGGGCATGGGTCGTTATCCGGATTTGATCAGGCTGTTGATGATCCTAACGCTTATAATAATACAGGAAAATATCCCTTTTTTATAGCTAACTCCTGTTATTCCGGAAATTTTCACACATTCAGCAGCGTCAGTACATCCGAAAAATTCACCTTAATAAATCAAAAAGGAAGTATAGGATTTCTGGCCTCGGGATCCTACGGATTCAGTTACAATCTTAATATTTATACCGACGCGTTTTATAAAGCTTTAGCTTATACCAAATATAACCGGAGCGTTGGCGAATGCATAAAAGAAGCCTGCCTTAAATCCTATCAAAGCGGTTTTAATCCCGCTTATCAGCAAATAACTGCATTGGATATGTCGTATCATGGCGATCCGGCGATCATCATCTCCAATGGCAGGTTACCCGATTACGTGATCAACAACAGCAGCATTGCTTTCGATACAAAAAAACACATTGATTCTATAGGAATAAGCATAACCATTTTAAATATTGGGAAAGCCATCAACGATTCAATTATTGTAAGAACAGAAAGGTATTTTCCTACCGGCGATTCGATCACCATCTTAAAAAAAATAAAAGCGCCGCTTTATAAAGATACGCTTAAGTTTTTCATCCCCGTTGATCTTACGAGAGGAATAGGCCTTAATAAATTCACCGTTTTTGTAGATGCCTATAGTGGTGTTACCGAACTGAACGAAAACAACAACAAAACCATTGGAACGGTTGACCTGTTCATACAAGGTGGTGATATTGTTCCAGTGTACCCTTATAAATATAACATTGTGCCGCTAACCTCTACTATAACTTTAAAAGCCAGTACGGCCGATCCATTTAGCGCTACACGAAAATATGTTTTACAATTAGATACTACCGACAAATTTACTTCTCCCATACAAACCACCACCATTCAAAGTATTGGTGGGGTAGTTGAGTGGACCGTTAATCTTCCTTTTGCAGATAGTACAGTTTACTATTGGCGGGCCAGTAAGGATTCTACCGGGCCAACAGATGGTTTTTTATGGCGCGAAAGTTCATTTCAAACCATTGGTAACAAACATGGTTGGGGACAAGCGCACTTTTTTCAATTTAAGAACGATGGGTACCAATATGTAAAGTATAAAAAAGCGTTAAGGCGATTTGATTTTCAAAACGATGTTACTTCCATTGACGTTCGCACCGGATTTATACCCTATGTGAGCTTCGATAACATTACTTATGCTATTAATAATGCCATTGTCGCTACCTGGAATTGCAGTTGGAACGGATGGACCATTGCGGTTTTCGATTCAATTACAGGTAAGCCCTGGATCGCTAATGCCACCACCACCAATGCACCGAGTGCCGGCGTAAATGGCAATTGCAATTGCGTTAACAACGACCAATTACTTTATGCTTTTGATTTTGGTGCGGCCAACTACTGTGGTTTAAGTTCGTGGAAAACAGAACTAGAAACGTTTTTAAATTCTATACCCGTAAATGACTATGTACTTGCCTACTCGTCTCAATTTCACACTTCTTCTACTTTTAACAACTCCCTTTACACTGCATTCGAAAGTTTTGGAAGCAATAACATACGAACCGTAAAAGATACCACTTCCTACATTATTTTTGGTCGCAAAGGAATGAATATTGGTCAGGCCCATGAAGTAATAGGAACCAACGAACAATCTTTGGTTATTTTAAATGATAGCATAAAATCAAGATGGAACAATGGTTACATTGCCTCCGAAATAATTGGGCCTTCCTTTAAATGGAATAGCTTACATTGGCGCGTTGGAACTTTAGATTCGGGACCCGGTGATACTACCATTTTAAAAGTGGTTGGTATAAAAACTAACGGGCAGAGGGATACACTTGCTACATTTCGTAAGGACAGTTTAAACGTTTTGGATCTTTATAACTATGCTAACGCTTCTGTTTATCCATACATGCAATTGGTGGCGTTAATGAAAGACGACGTGAACCGTACCTCGCCACAATTGAAACGCTGGCAGGTATTGTATGATGAGGCGCCTGAATGCGCCCTCAATCCTAAAAAAGGATTTAAAGTGGTGAACGACACTTTACAGGAAGGTGACAATGTTTCCTTCTATTTGCCGGTAGAGAATGTGGGAACAATTCCTTTTAAAGACAGCTTGGTATTTACTTATTGGATAGAAGATGCTAATCGGGTAAACCATTATTTGCAACAAAAATTAAAAGCGCCACCATTTAATCCACAAGCAGTGATCATTGATACCATTAAGATAAATTCATATCAATATCCCGGCAGTAATGCCTTGTGGATAGATGTTAATCCACCGCAAAACAGCAAGTACCAATTAGAACAGTACCATTTTAATAATATTGGCCGTTATCCTTTTACCGTTAGTCGCGATAAAACCAATCCGTTGCTTGACGTGACGTTTGACGGCGTTAGAATTATGAATGGCGACATAGTATCAGCTAAGCCGGTTATCTTAATTACTTTAAAAGATGAAAATAAATTTTTAGCGCTTAACGATACTGGTGCTTTTACAGTTTATCTTAAAAAACCTACCGACACACAGGAACAACGGATCTACTTTTCAGGGGGACTCCAATTTTCACCGGCCTCGCTACCCAATAACAGTTGCAAAATAGAATACAATCCCAATTTATTGGTTGATGGAAAATATTCTTTAAGAGTTCAGGCCAAAGACCGGAGTAATAATGCCTCGGGAGCGGTTGATTATAATATACTTTTTGAAATAGTAAATAAACCAAGTGTTACTTCCATTATTAATTATCCTAACCCTTTCAGCACCTCCACCCGCTTTGTATTTACATTAACCGGAAGCGAAATACCTGAAACGTTCAATATTGAGATAATGACCATAAGCGGTAAAGTGGTAAAAACCATAATGAAAGAAGAACTAGGCGCTATACATATTGGGCGAAACATTACCACCTATGCTTGGGATGGTAAAGATGATTACGGCGATAAGTTAGCTAATGGCGTGTACCTTTACAAAGTGTTTACGCGACTCAACGGGCAAAATATGGATAAACAATCCACGGCTGCCGATCAGTATTTTACCAAGGAGATCGGGAAAATGGTAATAATGAGGTAAGAGGCAAGATTAAAGATCAAAGATTCAAAAATTTATATAAATATCTCCCAGATCGGTGGTTTTTTGTTCGGATGCGGTGAAAGAATTATTCGTGGTGGTGACTTTCCCGGTATAAACATCCAGATTTAAATATTGAGGTATGGTATCATTCTTATAAAATAAATAATACAATGCGTCCTTTCTTTTAGAAGCATTACATTTAAGGATAAAACTCCCATCTATTTGCGATTTTCCACTAATTAAAACAACACCCGGATCTCCTTGCGTTGCATGTACCTCGTCTGTTTTTATCATCAAAGAACCAAGTATAGGTTGTTTTGTTTTAGCGTCGAATATATGCCCCTTGATCTGAATTTTTTTAAAGGGCTTGGTTTGGCATGACCAACACATCATCACCAAAACAAAAACAATTTTAAATATAAGATTGAAGCGCTGCGCCATTATCTACTATTAACACAAAGGTAGCGAAATTAAAGTTGAAGGCATTATAACCGGTATTTATAGATCTTCCAACCGTTATTTGGACTTATAGGATCTCGGAATATAAAATACGCCACGTTGTTGCGACACCGTAAGTTCTTTAAAAATTTGAATTCTTTCATTTGTATTTGCTTTAAGTCCTGCTTGTACTCGTTATACTCATATAAATTACTAATACCCGACTCTTCCTTAACGAGGTAGAATTTATTTCCTTCGGCGTCCTGCAGGGCTGCAGGTTTCAGGTAAGGAACGGTAATGGAATCAGTTTTTAAAAGTCCCCCCAATAAATTATATTTTTTTATTCTCTTATTAAAATAATCGATCACAAATAAAGCGCTGTCCTTTTTTACCATTTCGGTTTGGATCGGGTAAATGGTGCCTGCCAGTTTAGGATGTAAGGGCGCTTGTTCTCTTATTTCGTCGAGGTGATCACTTAATTCGGTTACCGAGGTACCGTATTGCACATCACCTGTTCCACCAACACTGGCGTTCCTTAAAGCAATAAAATAAGCTAGATCTTCGTATTTTCTTATGGCCGAAATGGCGCTTTCGTCCATTAGCTCATCGATCTTATGCCGTTTTTCAGGATCTTTTAAGTTCACATAATAATACAGATGCTTTAAACTTTTGAACCGTTCTTCTTTAAAATACACCAGATCTTTAACTGTGCATTGACATGGGACCACCTTAGCGGCGAACTCGGCAACCGAATACGGTTTCATAAAATATAATTTTTCGTAATCATAATAAAATTGCCAGGTACTATCTTTGCTTACCAACTGTACATTCCCAAAACAATCTTTAAAAAGGTATTCCACTCCCAACGGAGCTCTTTTTTCTTTAACGATAGTGCCATCGTCTTCCATCAATTGGATGTAATTGATGCTACGGCCTTTATTTACAAGCGCCACAATATAATTATCGTAAAATTCGAAGGCGGTGCAAATGGTTTTGGTTTTGTATTGCAGGGTGTCTATTTTTTTACTTACTACGTCTACTTCGCCAAGATTGGTGACTTTACTTTTAAGAGCAATAATGGCGTTCTCATAATTTTCGACCCTGATCTCTTTAGTAAAATAGCCTAAGCGATAAATGATCAATGTGGTTGTTTTATTTTTAGAATAAAGTTGAAAATTTCCTTCGGCATTTGAAACCGTAGAACTGCTGGTGCCTTTAAGCAGTATGGCGGCGTAAGGAACTGGCTCTTTTGTGTTTTCGTCAATGATCTTTCCTTTGACCAGTACTGATTGCGCCGAGATAATTCCGGTGTAAAATAAAAAGAAATATAGAATAAGACGCCTCATCGATACTAATTTAGCCAATTTTTAGTACGTTGGGGTTATGGTGCGTGCCGCAAATTCGTTATCGTGGGTTACTATTAATAGTGATTGGTGATAAACGTCGGCCAGTTCCTTAAAGATATTAAAAACAATTTCACTGTTCTTTTTATCGAGATTACCGGTAGGCTCATCGCCCATGATGATGAGCGGGTCATTAATTAGCGCGCGCGCAATGGCCACCCGTTGTTTTTGTCCGCCCGAAAGCTGATTGGGTTTTTTGAGCGCTTCGCTCTCTATTCCCAGTATTTTTAGTTTTTCGTAGGCCCGGTGTTCTATTTCGGTATCCGAATATTTTCCCAATTTTAAACCAGGCATCATTACGTTTCTTAAAACGCTGAATTCGTTTAATAGATAATGGAATTGAAACACAAAACCGATCTTTTCATTGCGCACTCTTGCCAATTCGGCTTCCTTTCGGTTACGCATACTCACCCCATCGATCAACAGATCGCCTTCGTAATCGGTATCCATGGTTGAAAGTATATAGAGCAAAGTTGATTTTCCGCAACCGGATTTTCCTATTACTGAAACAAAATCGCTTTTGTTGATCGAGAAGCTAATATCTTTCAGCACCTGAGTTGTAACCGGATCGTGAAAGTATTTCGAAATATTTTTGGCTTCCAGTACTGCTTCGCTCATATTATTTTCCTCTGATAATAATTACAGGATCAATTTTACTGGCTTTCCGCGAAGGAAAATATCCCGCGAAATAGGTGGTGATAATCGAAAAAATACCGCCGATCAAATAAAATTTAGGATTATAAATAATAGGATACGTTTTTATGCTCGCCAAAGCCGAAGTATTGAACGGGATCTGATCAATAATGGCCGATACGGTAAATCCGAAAATGAGGCCGAGCGCGCCACCAAAAATTCCTATACTTAAAGCTATGCCAATAAAAATATTATTTACGTCCTTACCCGAAAACCCGGTTGCTTTTAAAATGGCTATCGAATCCATTTTCTCGTATATCATCATGTTTAAAATGTTATAGATCCCGAAACCGGCCACAATCAATAAAGTGATCCCTACCGCGTAAGAAATTAGCGTTCGTACAAAAGTTCCGGTCTCAAATTGTGAGTTGGCGGTTTGAATATCGATAGCGTCAACATCAAATAACCTGGCGTATTCTTTAGCCATTTCAGGGGCTTTATTAATGTCTTTTATTTTTATTTGGAGATCGGTAATGTAGCTGTTTGTTTCGCCCAATAATTTTTGAGTAGTAGCAATGGAGGCGTAACTTTGAATTTTATCCAATTCTTTTAATCCCGATTGAAAGAACCCAACCACTTTAAGCTGTACTAGTTCACCTTTACTGGTGGTAACTTGAATAACATCGCCAATATTCACCATCATTTTTTCGGCAACGCCAATTCCAAGTATAATGCTGTTAGAAATATTTTTGAGATCAATGTAGTTACCATTCACCACATAATCTTTAAATAAAAATAACCGGTTCTCCTCATTGGCATCTACCCCATTAATTACACCTGAAAGATTAACCGAACCCACATTGTAAAAAACCTGAGCTGATACTTTAGGCGCAATACCTAATACCCTTGGGTCTTTTTTTAGCTCATGTATAAGGGTGCCCACATTTTTGATTTCGAGGAGTTCGTTCTTGGGCTTAATGGATCGTATAAAATTATAATGTTTGCCATATTGTGTTGACAGATCCATGGGTTGGTGTTTGGAAGGTTCTAATTCATTATATAAACGGATGTGTGGTGTGCGGTTAAGAATAAGATCATCCAGCATTTTATTTAATCCACCCATAAAACTCAAAAGGGCAATGAACATGGTTATACTAAACGTTACCCCAATGGCGGCCACCAACGTTTGTTTCCAACGCGCCAATAAAAGTGAGCGCGATACATCCATTATGAGTTTAAATTTCATTCGGTAGGTTTAATTAGCTCGTCGTTAGCGCTGATACCCGAAATAATTTCGATCTTCTGATAATCTTTCAAACCGGTTTTCACTACCACTTTCTCGCCGTTCTTTTTAACAACGATAGAATCGTTTAAAATAAAATTTCGCGGTATAAGCATGGCTTTTTCTTTTGTTTGCAGAACAATATTGGCTTCAAATGTGATGTTGGGATATACCAGTTCAGGACCTTTTGTAAACTCGGCTTCAACAATAAATGTTAAGCTGCGTTCATTCATCAAGGGATCTATTTTTGTGACCTTGGCTTCAAACACTTTTCCCTTATAGCTATCCATGGTAACCAATACGGTTTGATTTTTTCTTATTTTTAAAATATCGTATTCGTCAACCTGCATTTGGAGAATAAAATGTTTGGCATCACCAATAACCGCGAGGGGCGTTTGTAATCCTACAATTTCACCTTTCGATTTATTGATGGCGTAAACAATGCCATCCATTTCGGCTTTGAGCGTAAAATCACTTTCCAGTTTGGAGGAGATGGCCAGATTTTTTTTAGATTGAGAAGCGGTGAAATCGAGCTGACGTTTAAGATCGTCGTGTCGCACAATAGAAGAATAATAGGCAGCTTTTGCGTTTTGGTAAGCGAGTTCGCGTTGTTCGAGATCTACTTTTGAACCCACTTGTTGTTGCCACAAACCTTTTTGGCGGAAGTACAGGGCCGAATCGTTCTTCATTTTATTTTTAGCGAGCTCAATCAATAATTTGGCCTCGTTTAATTTCCCCTGATTGGCGTTAAGATCAGAAAATGCTACAGCAAGC
>JBGASH010000356.1:0-2071 GCA_044229775.1 Bacteroidia bacterium | reverse complement strand
ATCCGAAAATGTGACGAAGCCCTACACCTTCGTGTTTGCTTCTTTTTGTTAATGAAAAATTTTTGCGAAAACTCATTTCAAAATCGGGCACTTCAATATCCAAAACACCATTTGGCTCTAACCACGAATTCCATCCTGCCAAAAACGCGCAGGCCACTACCCTTTCAAAATGTTCAAATACGTGATGTAAACGCACTTCCTTTATGGTTCCTTTTGGATAATTAAGATCATATAAGTTATGAAATTCATCGGCCACGCTTTTTTCCTGAACCGTATGCTCACTCATAGGGAAATCGATATTGACATATCCCTCTATATATTTTTGGCCGCAGCCCAAGTGAAGTTTCATCTTTTTTTCCATTTTTCTTTTTCCACAAAAATTGAATTTATAAACGTATCCGCATACAGAAAGTATCCTTGCTGTTCAACGTAAGCTATAATGTCTTGTAGTTTTTCTTCGGTGTTGTTTTCGGTATAGCTCAACGTTTCGATACAAAAGATCTCGGGACGGTATTTCGCAAAATCAAACGATTTGACAATAACAAGATCCATTCCCTCTACATCTATCGACACCAAATTAGGCGCCACGTTATTAAAATATTTTTTAATTATTTTATTTACGTTCATCAAAGGCACCTGAACAATTTGTTTAATGCTTTTATCTTTATAACTCGAATACCGGTCGGCTTCCTTTTTTGAGAAGGTATTTAACGTTGGTACGTTCATAATATAAAAATCGGCAACACCACCATCGCCTTCGGTAACACCAACATTCAAACAGGTTTCTTTGGATCTTTCCTTCTTAATGACCTTAAATAACTCCGGATCGGGCTCTACACTAACTCCAAAACATTCTTTCGCATAAAAGTACGCGGTGTTGCTCAAATAATACGGATGATGCGCGCCAATGTCGAGATACGTAGGCTTATTGATGCGCAATTGTTCAAACGCGAAATCCATAATAAGATCCTCGCCACATTGTGCGTAAGATATTTTACGGTATTTATCTAGCTCTTTTGCCTTACTCTTACCAAACATGGTTTACAATTTTTTTAGATTCACTTTCATGGGATTTAAGATCAAACCGCTACCGGTGTTAATGATCCTGTTATTATTTGCCGCTTCTCCGGCATCCGAAATACTGATACTCACTACATCGTCGAGGTATTGAAATGTTCTTACATGGCTCGAAAGACCAATCACCAATTTATAAATACCGGTTGTCATCATCAGATCATAATTCTCAAAAATCATTTCGTACTCTCCGGGCTCCATATCTTGTGGTAAACTCCACGAGGTACGAATAGGTTGATCAAAGGAAGATACAATACCCAAACCCATGATGAAATGTTCAGTGGTTTTGTTGATCCGGAACTGGATCCTTGCCCGCCAATCCGATCCAACCGGAATTTCATGTAAAGCTTCACCATTTTTATTTTCAATAAATACTTTTTTAGTGAAACCTAACACATTTCCTTCGGGTTCCTGAATATTAAATACCGACTGTCCTATTTCGCCTGATTGTAAATAACGGTTTACGATCTTATCGATGTTGCCCATCTCTTCTAATTTTCCCTTTTGAAGATAGATCCCAACATTGCATAATTTCTGAACCGCTTGCATGCTATGACTCACAAATAAAATTGTGCGTCCTTCATTTTTACTGATATCATTTATTTTTCCCAAACATTTCTTTTGAAAAGCGGCATCGCCTACAGCCAATACTTCATCCACTATCAATATTTCGGGGTCAAGATGCGCCGCGACAGCAAACGCTAAGCGAACATACATACCGGACGAATAGCGTTTAACAGGAGTATCTAAAAATTGTTCCACTTCCGAAAAGGCTACGATCTCATCGAACTTTTGCTTGATCTCATTCTTTGACATGCCTAAAATAGAACCGTTAAGAAAAATATTCTCACGTCCGCTTAACTCCGCATGAAACCCTGTTCCCACTTCCAGTAAACTGGCAACACGGCCATTTATTTCGATACGTCCGGTTGATGGTTCAACTATACGGGATAATATTTTAAGTAAAGTGGATTTACCCGCACCGTTTCTTCCTACT
>JBGASH010000355.1:0-2072 GCA_044229775.1 Bacteroidia bacterium | reverse complement strand
GGCTTGTCCGTTTTTCTTTTGATTGATCTTTTGAGGAGCGCAACCAGCGGTTATTAAAGTAAGAACCAAAACGGTTAAAAAAAGGTGAAACATTAAGAAATTATAACCCTTTAAACTCTTTAATTTTCTTTAATTTTGAACTCCTAAATTAGTAAATATGTCATATATCAATACCATTGTTGCCCGCCAGATCTTAGATTCGAGAGGTAACCCCACCATAGAAGTAGATGTGATAACCGAGAATGGCGTTTTAGGCCGGGCTGCTGTTCCTTCGGGGGCATCAACCGGTTCGCACGAGGCAGTTGAGTTACGCGATAACGATAAAACCCAGTATTTGGGAAAAAGTGTGATGCGTGCCGTTAATAATGTGAATACCGAAATACGTGAAGCGCTTAAAGGGGCATATGTGATGGATCAGGAAGGATTGGATGCTAAAATGATAGAACTCGACGGTAGTGATAATAAAGGAAATTTAGGAGCGAACGCTATTTTAGGCGTTTCTTTAGCGGCGGCAAAAGCGGCGGCACAAGAAACTGGTTTACCATTATTTCGTTATGTGGGTGGTGTAAACGCTAATTTGTTACCTATTCCTATGATGAATATTTTGAATGGTGGCGCACATGCCGATAACGGGATCGATTTTCAGGAATTTATGGTGATGCCGGTAGGCGCCGAAAGTTTTAGTGAAGGATTACGAATGGGGACTGAAATTTTTCACCATTTAAAAGCGGTTCTTAAATCCAATAAAATGGGAACGAATGTAGGCGATGAAGGTGGTTTTGCTCCTGATTTTAAAAATAACGAAGATGCTATAAAAGCCGTAATTCAGGCCATAGAAAAAGCAGGTTATAAGCCGGGCGAAGATGTTTACATTGCCATGGATGCCGCCGCTTCCGAATTTTATGATGCTAAAGCAAAAGTGTATCATTTCAAAAAATCGACCGGCGATAAATTAACCTCAAAACAAATGGTGGATTATTGGGCTACCTGGGCAAAAAAATATCCTATTATTTCGATTGAAGACGGATTTTCGGAGGATGATTGGGACGGATGGAAATTAATGACCGACAAATTAGGTACCGAGATCCAGTTAGTAGGCGATGATCTGTTTGTTACCAATGTAAATCGTTTAGCCGAAGGGATCAATAAAGGGGTGGCCAACTCTATTTTAGTTAAAGTGAACCAAATTGGCACCCTCACCGAAACCATAAACGCCGTACAAATGGCCCATAAACATGGTATGACCACTGTAATGAGCCACAGAAGCGGCGAAACCGAAGATACTACCATAGCCGATCTGGCAGTGGCCCTGGGGTGTGGACAAATTAAAACAGGCTCGGCCTCAAGAAGCGACCGGGTGGCAAAATACAACCAATTGCTTAGAATTGAGGAACAATTGGGGGGGGCAGCCCGTTATTTAAGCAAATCTTTTAGGTTTGCTAAGTAATTCTTTCATTACGGCGGTAAAAACCGCTATTTTTCATTATTAAAACCTTAAGTTTTTAGGTAAAAAGGGTGGGATAATAGTCCCTAAAAAATTAATTTGTTTAATCCCGCGCAGTCGTTAAATTTACAAGGTTAAACTATCTAGTATGGACAAATTAAAGGAGAAATTTCACGAAAAAGCCGTAGCGCTTAGTGCTGAAATTAAAGACATCATTAAAAATCACGGCGACCTTAAAATGGGAGAAATTACCGTAGCTCAGGTTTATCAGGGCATGCGCGGTATGTTAGGTATGGTTACCGAAACTTCTAAACTTGATCCCGAAGAAGGGATCCGTTTCAGAGGATATTCTATTCCCGAATTACGTAAACAATTACCAAAAGCCCCGGGCGGTACCGAACCATTACCTGAGGGAATATTTTATTTAATGTTGGTTGGTGAATTGCCATCACAAGATGATGTAACCTTCATTACCAACGAATGGATGAAGCGCAGTAACGTACCTAAACACGTATTCGATGTTATTGAAGAGTTGCCGGTTGATACACATCCTATGACCCAATTTGTTATTGGGGTAATGGCCATGCAAACCGAAAGTGTTTTCGCGAAAGCGTACGCAAAAGGCATG
>JBGASH010000354.1:0-2090 GCA_044229775.1 Bacteroidia bacterium | reverse complement strand
AAAACACCCTAAATCTATTGGAAGAGAATGGTTCGAAATTGAAATGCTTCCCTTATTAATGAATGCCGGTCAGCCCGAAAAAGTAGTTTTGAATACTTTGTGCGAGCATATCTCCATACAGATAGCAAAGATCCTCAACGAAAATAATTTAGCCAATGTTCTGGTAACGGGAGGTGGTGCATTCAATACTTTCCTCATTGAAAGATTAAAACAAAATTATAAGGGGGAAATTATAATTCCTGACGCTCAAACCATCAACTTTAAAGAAGCCCTGATCTTTGCTTTTCTAGGCTTGTTACGCTTAGAAAATAAAACAAACACCTTGAGCTCCGTTACGGGAGCTAAGGCCAATTCAATTGCAGGAGCTGTGTACCTTGGTATTACTAATTAGAACGAATAAACGAATGCATCAGTTTTTAAACTATCAGGATCAAAAAAACAATATACATATTCGTATATTCGTATTAAATTGGTAATCATGAATGTGGTCTGGATATTTTTAGGAGGGGGTTTAGGAAGTGTAGTTCGCTATTCTTTCGGGATGGCTTTTTCCAAAAGTAATTTCTCCTTACCAATTGCCACGCTTTGTTCCAATATTTCGGCCTGCATCATTTTTGCCATCACTTTAAGTTTTTTTGTCACTAAAAATAATCTTCCGGATAATATGAAATTCTTTATCCTGACCGGTATTTGCGGGGGTTTAAGCACCTTCTCCACCTTTAGTTTCGAAACCTTTGAGCTCTTTAAACAAAGTAATTACACCTGGGCTGTGACCAACATCGTTATAAGCAATGTTTTGTGCATACTAATTTTTTATATCTTTAGTAAAATTAACTAGTCGATGAGGTGTTTTATTTCTTTATGCATTTTTCTTTGCTTAAACACTTCTTTATTTTCTCAACGCAAAGTTAATCGGTATGTTACCAAAGCCGGTCGCGCTACAGAAAACGGAAAATTAGAAAAGGCCCGCGACCTTTACATAAAAGCTCTTACTATTAATAAAAACAGCTTTAAAGCTAATGCCGGTTTAGGGATCACTCTTTTTGAATTCATGGATAAGCCTGAAGAAGCTTTATCTTATTTAGAAGCCGCGTATAAAAACTCTTTACCGGATACCTTACCCGATCTTATTTTTGCGCTTGCAAAATGTTATCAGCATCACACCCGATATAATGAAGCTTTGGAGTTCTATGCTAAACTGGCCGGTGTTACTGCGGCGATCGAAGATAATGATGCTTTTCAGTTAGAGATAAAAAAACGGAAAGAAGATTGTTTATTTGGTGCCAAACATCAGAATGACCCTACGGATAAAAATATTTATGTGGTCAATATTGGTCCGAAAGTAAATACCCAGGCTCCCGAATACGTTCCGGTAATTACTCCCAACAACGAATTGATATTTACCTCAAAACGTAAGGATAGCAAACGCGAACAGCTCAATTATTTGGACGGAAAATATTTTGAGAGCATGTACATCGCTAAGGTTGAGAATGGACGCTTTGCCGGTCCGCGCCGCTACACGGTTCCTGACATGTTCTTAAAATCAAAGTTCAGAAAGCATAGCGAATCTATCATATCTATGTCGCCCGACGGAAAGAAATTATTCATTTATCGCGATTCAAAGATATTTGAGATCGATATGGATAAGACCGCAACGGCCGAACCAAAAAAACTAGCGAAGACCATCAACTTCGATTATTATCAGAATCACGCTTATTTGAGTAAAGATGGAAAGTTATTGTTGTTTACCAGTGAAGCCGAAGATGCGGTGGGAGGAATTGATATCTATCAGGCCGAAAAAATTGGAGACGGTGTTTGGAGCAAACCAAAAAATATTGGTAAACCGGTGAACACCATTTACGATGAAGATGCTCCTTTTTTAAGTGATGATGGGAAAACTCTTTACTTCGCTTCTAAAGGTCATCCCGGATTTGGAAATTTTGATATGTATAAAAGTACCTTGGTTGATGGAAAATGGACAGAACCCGTCAATATGGGTAAGCCCATTAATTCACCGGCACATGATATCTTCTTGGTTCAGGAAAGCGCAGAACGATTCGGCTATTTTTCGAGTGCGCGTGTAGGTGGTT
>JBGASH010000353.1:0-2092 GCA_044229775.1 Bacteroidia bacterium | reverse complement strand
AGCGATGTGGAAAAATATTTTGGCCGCGATGATCTTAAAAACACCAAATGGATCTTAAAGAAAAGTGATGTTAAAACAAGTAAAACCGGCTTTTATTACATCTCTGTTGGCGCAAAAGGTTTACAAAGTAAATTATTGCTTGAAAATGATAAATACACCTACCCCAATGTTTACAAACTAAATGATCAAAAACTGATCTTGTTTAATTGCGATTCAGGTTGCTTTGAATTAAGTTTAGCCGATTGGTAAGAATTCCAAAAATTATTGCACCACGATCTCTTTTTTGACCACCGTGGCCATGCTGAAACGACCAATGGCTTTGGTCTTGGCGCCTTGCGGCGTGTTGATGTTAGTTTTTACGTTCTCAGGTGTGGTAGCAAACAAACCACCGTTGGTGATCTGGTTAAATGCCTGAACGAAAAAATAATAATTATCGCGAGAGATAGAATGGATCTCAACTTTACACTTATCTCCCTTTTTATACAATTTCCCTCCAATGTAAATAGATGGGGGCGTAAAAGAGATCGAGTCCTGTGAGGCATCTACCACCGCGCCGCCGGTTCCATCAATACAAAAATTAAGATCCGCGGGTGCATTGAATAATGTATCGTTTCTAAAGGTTTTAACCCAATAATAATCGGTAATATTATCTGCTTTATCTTTTGCCAATAAATAACAAAGATAAGTAGTGTCTTTAGTAGCAGGTAAAAAGGTTCCGTCGTTATATAACGGAACCACGTCATCGATCTTTGCAGATCTTTTTTGCGTTTCCAAGGAAGTATAAACGTTCCCGTCAAGGGTAACTTCTAACTGATATTGATGACCAATTTTGGAAATAGTATCGGTTGTAGCGAGATTATAAATATAATAACCATTGCTGCCGTAATTAAAAACATATTGCTGGTTGGCGGTAATATCCTTCAAAACCACAGAAGCGTTAGTTACCGGTGGGGCATCTTTATTACTAAAATAACTATCATTATACACCACTCGTATTTTTTGATCCTCGCGAAGGTCGTTCACAAAAGCGTCCACCACATAAATTTTGGAGCCTTCATCCAGCTTGATCTGAACCACATCTTCACACGAACTTAATGTGAAGAGTGATACCAAGAGAAATAAAAATTTAAAATATAGTTTCATCACACTAAAAATTAAAATTATAAGTTACCGCCGGTATAAACGATCCTACGATCGATAAACGCACTGCTTCGGTCTCGGTAGGTGCACCGGCTTTTGTTCTAAAATAAATGCTAAAAGCGTTACGGCGGTTATAGGCATTGTAAACGCTAATCACAATGTTTTGCTTATAACGACGCGTTTCATTCTTTTTAAACTGATATGTCGCCCCCAGGTCTAAACGGTTATATGGCGTTATACGGTAGTTATTCCTTATCCCATCTGTATTATACGGGATATTTAATCCTTGTATTTGCACCTTACTATTAGGGAAAGTAGCAGGTGTACCGCTTAGGAAAATAAAATTAGCCGAAATATTCCAGCGTTTAGAAATATCGTAATTTACGCTCGTGTTTAAACAATGTGTACGGTCGTAACGACTGTAAAACCAGTTATCGTTACTGATACCTCGCACCAGGCGTTCGGTTTTACTTAAGGTATAACTTAACCATCCCTGGATCTTACCCTTGTTCTTCTTTATATAAAATTCTGATCCGTAAGCTCTGCCCAACCCCTGCAGTAGTTGTCCTTCAACATTTGGATTAATGAACAGGTCGGCATTGTCAATGTAATCGAGTTGATTCTGCAAATATTTATAATACACCTCCACCGACGATTCAAACATATTGTCTTTAAAATTCCTGAAATAACCAACACTTCCCTGATCGGCCAATAAAGGTTTTAAATTATTGGAAGCAATAGTATAAACATCTAACGGTGTGCTGGCAGCGGTATTACTTATAAGCTGAATGTACTGTGCCATACGGTTATAACTTGCTTTTAAAGAGCTTCTCTCATTAAGGCGGTAATTCATAGAAAAACGCGGTTCGGGATTAACATAAGTTTTAATGTTCTCTCCTGCACCAAAAGTTTTAGTGTCTTTTAACGGCAGTGGTTCGTTAGGAAGTGTATC
>JBGASH010000051.1:1094-17484 GCA_044229775.1 Bacteroidia bacterium | reverse complement strand
CACTAAAGCTAAAGTTGGTCCGCGATCACTGCCTTCCAAAGTTTCAAAAGAAGAGAAATAAACATCATCCGTAATAACAGCTAACGAATCGGGGTTGCCGATATTAGCTTCCAAACGTTTAATGATCTCCGGTTTAATAGCGTTTGATACACCGATCTGATCACCAATTTGCTTTACACTTTTAAAATATTTAAGCGCTTCTGAGCCGATCTCAAAAATTGAACAATAGCTAAGGTCACAACTGTAAACACCAAAGTTGAGGGCTTTAGATTTATTATCGGTATAGTTCTTTTGATTATCAGGAGAGTTTAAGAAACTAATATCTTTATTGTTTTTGCCTCCCACCATTTTAATAAATGTGAGCATTTCACCCGGTGATGGCACCTGAAAAAACGTTTCAGAAATAGAAGTGTTCACTGTTGGAGTTGTAACTGCTACCGAATCAGTAGTATGATCCAGAACATCGTCTTTGTTATCACCGCCACACGACGATAATATTAAGCCTGCTACAACCGGTAGCATTACGTATTTGAAATTATTCATAGGTTTGGTCTTCAAATTGCTAAGAGTTTAATGATGAAGCAAATGTATTGAATTTTTTTTAGTTTTTAAAGGGTTTTGTTCTAAATAAATAGGGTATTAATTGCCTTTTAACAGCTTGTTTACCAGCTCAGCAGCCTCTTGTAGCTGAATGGCCGAGTATACCTTTAAACCCGACTGGTCTATGATCTTTTTAGCTTCTTCGGCATTTGTTCCCTGTAAACGAACAATAATGGGCACTTTTATGGTTCCCATATTCTTATAAGCATCAACTATCCCTTGTGCTACACGGTCGCAACGTACTATACCACCAAAAATATTTACTAAAATAGCTTTTACATTGGTGTCGCGTAAAATAATTCGAAACGCTTTTTCTACACGCTCAGCATTGGCCGTACCACCAACATCTAAGAAGTTAGCAGGATCGCCACCGCTCAATTTGATAATGTCCATAGTAGCCATAGCTAATCCCGCACCGTTCACCATACAACCAACGTTTCCGTCAAGTTTTACATAGTTCAACTCAGCGGCTGATGCTTCAACTTCTGTTGGATCTTCTTCTGTAAGATCGCGCATGGCCATATAATCGGGATGACGGAACAAGCCGTTGTTATCAAAACTTACTTTCGAATCAACTGCAATGATCTTATCATCGGATGTTTTTAATAAAGGATTAATTTCAAATAAGGAAGCATCAATACTGAAATACGCAGTATATAAATTGGTAACGAATTTCACCATTTCCTTAAAGGCCGCACCACTTAGCCCAAGGTTAAAAGCGATCTTACGGGCCTGAAATGCTTGTAATCCTACACCCGGATCAATTTCTTCTTTCCATATTTTATCGGGCGTATGCTCGGCAACATGTTCAATATCCATACCGCCTTCGGTACTATAAATAATGGTGTTGCGTCCCTTTCCGCGATCTAACAGAACGCTCATATAGAACTCTTTTGGCTGACTGGCTCCGGGATAATAAACATCCTGCGCAACTAAAACCTTATTTACTTTTTTACCTTTTGCACTAGTTTGTGGAGTTACCAATTGCATGCCAATGATAGCGCCGGCTTTTTCTTTTACTTCGTCAAGATTCTTAGCAACCTTAACACCTCCGCCTTTTCCTCGGCCACCAGCATGTATCTGCGCTTTGATAACAACTATATCCGAATTGTATTTCGTTTTTATTTCTTTAGCTGCGTTAACCGCCTGCTCAACCGTTTCGGCAACGATTCCTTCCTGAATGTTAACGCCAAAACTTTTTAAAATGCTTTTACCCTGATATTCGTGAATGTTCATATTACAATGGATTAATTAATGCTTCCAAAAATAGGGTTTTTAATTACATTTCATACATTTTGAATAAAAAATGTGTTTTTGTTGAAAACGTCCATTTTTTGCCGTTCTCTGTTATAGTTTAAATGCCATCTAAAGGTTACTTTTAAAAATCAAAACAAATGTTAATTTGTAATTGTTTACGTAAGTTATTAAAATGCCGGTCGTCTAATTTAATAAAAGGTAACATGAAAACACTACTTATAATTGGCGCCTCACTTTTAATTTTTAGCGTGGCATCTTGTCAAAATAACTCCAATAAAACAGTAACTAATACCCCTACCACCATGAACAACCATAACAAAACCGAGGAAGAATGGAAAAAGATCCTTACAGAAGAGCAATATTATGTTTTGCGCCAAAAAGGAACCGAAGCGCCTTATACCGGTAAATATAATCTGCATTTTGAAAAAGGAATTTACAAGTGCGCCGGTTGCGGATATGAATTGTTCAACAGCAATCAAAAATTTGAATCGCATTGCGGTTGGCCAAGTTTTGATGATGAGATAGGGAATGGCGATCGCGTAAAAAAGATAAAAGATGTTTCGCATGGAATGGTAAGAACCGAAATTGTTTGCGCGCAATGCGGCGGACACTTAGGGCATATTTTTGATGATGGTCCAACAAAAACCGGTCAACGTTATTGTGTGAACTCGCTCAGTATTGATTTTACGCCCGATAAGAAATAAGCGCATTCATACAACAATACTTAATCTTCGGCCTGTTCTTTTGGTCCAAAAAACGCGTTAAGTATTCCAGTAGTTACCGATAGTATCAAGCTGAATAATAACGCCCACCAAAACCCGTCTACATGAAAGCCGTCAATTAGTTTTGACGCGAGCAATATCATGCACGCATTCAATACTAATAAAAAAAATCCTAAAGTAAACACGGTTATGGGAATGGTGAGAACTGTTAGTATTGGTTTTAATACGTTGTTTAAGAAGGCTAGTACGATCGCGGTTAATATGGCATCCAAAAAATTATCGATAGTTACATGAGGCAAAAGTCGGGCGGTGATCAAAACCGCCACTGAAGAGATAATTATTCGTATGATAAAATTCATTTTTTGGAAAATTTACTTTCTAATGGCGATCGTCCATTTTTTTTATCCGTTAAAAATACAACAAACACGCGTATTAACCAGATCATTTATGCAATATTTAAGCAGTTTCTTGTTACATTTGCATCCATTGGAAACTGCCGGTCAAAATATTAACACGGTAACAGCAAATTACTCGAAGTTCAAAGCTTACATTTTGTTAAGTAAGTTCCGTTTGGGATGGTTAGTTGTTTTTTCGGCGGTTATTACCTATCTAACCGTTGCTGAACATGTTGATTATTCAAAATTAATTGCTCTTTGCTTAGGTGGAATAATGATCACTTCGGCTGCTAATGGCTTTAATCAGATCATTGAAAAAGATCTTGATAAATTAATGGATAGAACCAAAACACGGCCTTTACCAACCGGAAAGTTAAACAATAGTGAAGCTTTTATTTTCTGCACCATATTTGGTGTTGCCGGATCGGTTTTACTTTGGCTCTACACCAACCCCCTTTGCGGCATTTTAGGTGTTTTGTCAATCGTACTTTACGCTTTGGTATATACCCCATTAAAAAGAAAGACCCCTTTTTCGGTTTTTGTTGGCGCTTTTCCTGGAGCCATACCAACATTGATCGGCGCCGTAGCCGAAACCAATGGTTTTGGGTCCATCACTTTTTTTGCTTTGTTGCTTTTCTCGGTCCAGTTTTTCTGGCAGTTTCCGCATTTTTGGTCATTGGCCTGGTTTAATGATGAAGATTATAGAAAAGCAGGTTTTTTAATGCTTCCCAGTGGCGAAAAAGACGCAAGCACAAGATTTCAGATCCTGTTCTATTCGGTGTTTTTAGTTCCTGTAAGTGTATTACCTTTTGTTTTTAATTTTGTAGGATGGTTAAGCGCATCGGTGGTTGGGCTCTGCGGTTTAACGCTGGTTTTGCAAGCGTATAACTTTTATCGGATACCCACTAACGAAAACGCTAAAAAACTGTTCATTGTGGCCATTATTTATTTGCCGATTGTTCAATTGGCATTAATGACGAGGGTTTAAGAATTCCGTATTTTTTGTTAACTATTACCGGTTATCCGGTTGGGAATAATTCGTATTTCGGTATAGGATTTTGTGTCAAATTTTTTTAACTTAGCTTTTTAAATTTTTTAAAATGAAAAGAGATCTATTTAGGCCGATCATAATTTTGGTTTTTCTGTTATGTGGCGTTAGCTCGCTTACCGCACAAAATATTTATACGTTTGCCGGAAGTACCGTTTGGGGATTTTATGGCGATAGTGGTCCGGCAATAAATGCTCAATTGTATAATCCAACAGGTGTGGCAATAGATGCCGCCGGTAATATTTATATAGCCGATTCACAAAATCACAGGATCAGAAAAATTACCCCCGCCGGGATCATTGGAACTTTTGCAGGAACCGGCGTTGCAGGGTTCGCAGGCGACAGCGGATTAGCTATCAATTGTAAATTTTATTACCCAACGGATGTGGCGGTTGACGGTGCCGGAAATGTTTATGTGGCCGATCAATACAATAACCGTATTCGTAAGATCAATACCGGAGGAACTATCACTACGGTTGCCGGAAGCGGCGTGCAAGGATTTGGAGGCGACAGCGGACTGGCGGTAAAAGCAAAACTTAATTTTCCACGCACTATCGCGTTGGATGCCGCCGGTAATATGTATATAGCCGATTATTACAATTCCAGAATTAGAAAAGTAGCTACTACAGGAACTATCACCACCTTTTGTGGAACCGGTGTTTATGGGTACAATGGTAATTTTGAACCGCGACTTACCGCTCAAATGAGTTTTCCGCATGGTATTGATGTTGACGCAGCAGGAAATGTTTATTTTTCTGATGCTAATAATAATTATATCAGAAAAATTGATCTCGCAGGAATCGTGACCATCGTTGCAGGAACCGGTAATTATGGAAATGGCGGTAATAACGGTCCGGCCATATCTGCAGATCTTAATTATCCAGGTGGCTTAGCTGTGTCGCCATCCGGTATTATTTATTTTGCTGAAAGAAATGGAAATCAGGTAAGAAAAATTGAGAACGATACCATTCGCGTTGCAGCAGGTAATGGCTGGGGCGATTATTATGGTGATGGTTTGTTAGCGCCAAGTGCTCATTTATACAGACCATGGGATGTTTGTGTTGATAAGGTTACAGGCGATTTCTATATTGCCGATCAAAGTAATCAGCGCATTAGAAAAGTTACTGTCAGTTCCGGCACAATTAGTACTGTTGCCGGCGGAGGAACAGGGGGGTATTTTGGTGATAATGGTCCGGCACTGAGTGCTGAATTTAATTATTTAACCGGTATTGCTACCGATGGTTCTAATGTATATGTAGCCGATACGTATAATAATGTGATTAGGAAAATTAATTCGGCGGGTATTGTTACCACTTTTGCTGGGAACGGAACAGCCGGTTTTTCCGGAGATGGCGGTCCTGCCACTTCAGCACAGCTTAATAATCCATATGATGTAAAATTGGATGCCGCAGGCAACGTTTATATTGCCGACAAAGAAAATGACAGGATCCGAGTTGTTGGTACCACCGGTACCATTACTACTTTTGCAGGTACTGGCGTTCCCGGCTTTTTTGGTGATGGCGGTGTTGCTGTTAATGCCCGACTCAATAACCCGTGGGGTATTGCCGTTACACCTTCTGGTGTGGTTTATATTTCCGATTATAGTAATGCCCGTATTCGCAAAGTTTCTGGAGGGATAATTACAACAATAGCGGGCACCGGACTTGGCGGATATAACGGTGACGACACAACTGTTGCTACTAACGCCCGAATAAATGGTCCAAAAGGAATTGACGTAGACGCAGCCGGGGATGTTTATTTCGCTGATTTTTTTAATCACCGTATAAGAAAGATAATGACCACTGGAACGATCACTACTGTTGCCGGAAGTGGCACATGGGGTTATTCCGGAGATGGTACTCCGGCAAAGAACGCAACTTTTAAAAACCCAACCAGCGTTACGGTGGATAATACCGGACAGTTATATATTTCCGACAATAGTAACCATGTTGTGCGTTTAGTGAATGCGGCCGGAACCATGACCACCTTTGCGGCGAGCGGAATTGAAGGTTTTGCTGGTGATTATGGTCCTGCTACCGGAGCGCGGATGCGTTATCCTTATGCTTGTACCAAGAATGCGGCTGGCGATGTTTTTATTACCGATAGTTATAATAACCGCATTCGTGAAGTATGCGCGGGTAGTTGTGCGGTTGGTGTTCAGGAAATTAAGCAAGTTAAAAATTCTGTTTCGTTAATTGTTTATCCAAATCCAAACAATGGTGAATTCACGCTTAAAGGTGAAGAAGACCTGAGCCTAAATATTATAAATGAACTAGGACAATCTGTAAGATCTTTGCGGTTGGATCAATCCAACGATTTTCAAGTTAAGCTTACAAACCTAAATACCGGGATTTATTTTATTACCGGTAATAAAGGATTAGTAAGGGAGAAGATTGTTGTTATTAAATAAAACTTTTCGTTAATTATGTTTTGATCGCGCCCCGATTTAAGAAGCGCTATTGTGGGGTTAAAATTCGGGATTCAACCGTATCGTTTGTATAAATTTGTAAACATATTTTTTCTTTTAGCCCTGTCTTATTCACTTGGTGCTCAAGAACGCACGAAAGTTTATGAAGTAGGAAATCGCGTAAAGATCTCCATTGATTTTTTTGACGAACTGAACACGGCCAGGTCGGTGTCCATTCCAAATGGCGCACATACCATACTCTTTCGCTACAATGCGGAAGAGGACGATAAAGAGCGGCTCGAAAAGGTAGATAAGATCATTGATAAAGTGATCAAGAATTATAAGGTAAAAGAATTAAAGGTTTGGTGTTATTCATTGGATCATGGTTCTGATTTTGACAAATGGTTAGAGGCACTAAAAAAGAAGAAGCCCTTTAAGCCAAAAGTGGGTTACCCTATTGATTATTTGAACACCAAAAGCGACAGGCTATTGGAAGGAAAATTAAAAAAGACCTTCGAAAAACTGGTTCTTGTTTCACCTGAAGGAAAGGTCCTGTTGAGTTCAGCCTCCATTGGTAATTTTATTGTTCCGGAGGTTACCGAAAAACCGCCGGTGCCAACCACGTTGATAAGTGCGAAATTAATAGGGGATAAGGATGGTAGTAAAAAACCTTTGAAGAACACAATGGTCTTTCTTTATAGCGAGCCCGACGAGGATACCATTGCAAAAACGCAAACAGACATTTATGGTGATTTCGTAATTCCATTACCTGATGATGAGAAATCCACCTATCAATTAAGAACAAATGCTGATCCGGCCGTTGTTGGTAAAGTGGCCATCGTTAATGTGAACGGTGTTGAAGTAAATAAAATGGAAGAAACGCAGGGCGGGTTTAAATACCGGCTTTTGAAAGCCGATATCACAAAGTTAAAGGATGTTGATGAGAAAGAGGATATCACGTTATCCTATAAGTTGTTTTTACAAAGCGGACAAAACAATTTAAAAGTGGTGCGTTATATTGTTTACGACCTCGCTAAATATGATCTTACCAAAGCTGCTCAAGAAATAATCGACAAGATCATCACCATCCTTAAAGAAAACCCTAAGGTAAAACTGGAAGTGATCTCCCATACCGATTCACAGGGTGATGATCACGCTAACTTGGTTTTGTCAGAAAAACGTTCGCACACGGTACTAGATTATATCACTTCAAAAGGAATCGATAAGAAAAGATTAAAAGCCATTGGTAAGGGCGAAACTGCCATTCGTAACCGCTGTACTAACGGCGTAGAGTGCTCCGATAAAGAACACGAATACAACAGGCGAACGGAATTCAATTTTATTAAGGGCAAATAAAAAAGCCGTTCTTTCGGAACGGCTTTTTTTGTAATGGTTATTGCTATTAATAGCGATAGTGTTCAGGTTTGTAAGGACCCTGTACAGGAACACCAATATAATCGGCTTGTTCTTTATTTAATACATCCAACTCAACACCAATTTTAGATAAGTGTAAACGGGCTACTTTCTCATCCAAATGCTTAGGTAAAGTGTAAACTTTTTTCTCGTAAGCGGCAGTGTTGGTCCATAATTCTAATTGCGCCAATGTTTGGTTAGTAAACGAATTACTCATTACAAAACTTGGGTGACCGGTAGCGCAACCTAAATTCACTAAACGCCCTTCTGCTAACACTAAGAAATCTTTTCCATCTATAGTGTATTTATCAACTTGTGGTTTAATGGTGTCTTTGGTGTGTCCGTAGTTCTTATTTAACCAGGCCATATCGATCTCAGTATCAAAGTGACCAATGTTACAAACAATGGCGTTATGTTTTAGAGATTTAAAATGACGATCAACAACTATGTCTTTATTACCGGTGGTGGTAACAACAATGTCGGCTAATTTAACGGCATTATCCATCTTCATTACCTGATAACCATCCATAGCCGCCTGTAAAGCGCAAATAGGGTCAATTTCGGTAACAATAACGCGTACGCTTTGAGAACTTAATGATTGCGCCGATCCTTTTCCAACATCACCATATCCTGCAACAACGGCTACTTTACCGGCCAACATAATATCAGTGGCGCGACGGATAGCATCTACTAAACTTTCGCGGCAGCCATATTTATTATCGAATTTCGATTTAGTAACCGAGTCGTTAACGTTAATAGCGGGTAATAATAAAGTCCCTTTTGCCATGCGCTCATATAAACGGTGAACACCAGTAGTTGTTTCTTCCGATAATCCTTTAATACCTTTTGCTAACTCAGGATATTTATCAAACACCATATTGGTAAGATCGCCACCGTCATCTAAGATCATGTTTAATGGCTTGCGGTCTTCACCAAACCAAAGGGTTTGTTCTATACACCAGTCAAATTCTTCTGCATTCATTCCTTTCCAGGCATAAACCTGAATTCCGGCAGCAGCAATAGCCGCGGCGGCATGGTCTTGAGTAGAAAAAATATTGCAAGAGCTCCAGGTAACTTCAGCACCTAAAGCTGTTAACGTTTCAATTAAAACCGCTGTTTGAATGGTCATGTGTAAACAACCTGCTATACGGGCACCTTTTAATGGTTTTGAAGCCCCATATTCTTTACGCAATGCCATTAATCCCGGCATTTCATCTTCGGCTAATTTAATTTCTTTACGACCCCATTCTGCTAATGAGATGTCTTTTACTTTGTACTTCGTGTACTTTGTGGCTACTACCGGCATGTTATATCTGTTTTATATTAATTTTTTCGGATTACAAAGATAAGCTATAAGTTTGTAATGCTCAAAAAAATGTAAACCCTGGTAACCCTCCAAAAAATAAGCGAAAATATAACCATTGGCCTGTTGAAACTGCCTGAATATGCGGCTTTACACGGTTTGGGCTTTAAAAGGGAAATTGAAAGGAATGGCTCGCAATTTTTGTTAAAAGAGGTTTTAGGCAAGCATGTAGAACCTGTCTATACTGATCAGGGTAAGCCCTTTTTAGAGGGCGAAAATTGCCACATTTCCATCTCCCATTCGCACGATATGCTGGCCGTTTGTGTTAATAATGCTGAGGCAACCGGAATTGATATTGAATTGATACGTGATAAGGTCATTAAAATACGTCATAAATTTTTGAATAAGGCCGAAACAAACGCAGCCGGAAATAATATTGAAAAACTGATCGTTTATTGGGCATGCAAAGAATCGCTTTATAAGATCTATGGGCTAAAAGAAGTGGATTTTATTCAACACTTATTTGTAAACGATTTTGAATTGAGTAATGAGGGCGATATTACTGGAGAAATAAAAATGACCGGTTTTAATAAAAAATACAAAATGCATTATCAAAAACTGCAGGATTATATGCTGGTTTATATTTTAAATGAAATTAAATAACTACATAAACCGCGATAAAAAGGCGCAATTGGCGGTGTTGATCGACCCCGATAAATTTAATCCTGCCCTTGTAAAACTGTGCGATAGAAGCAAGGTGTCTTTTTTTTTGGTAGGAGGAAGCAAGCTTAAAAAAAACAACCTCAACGCTGTGGTCCTAAATATCAAAAAAAGGAGTTCAAAACCGGTGTTTATTTTTCCGGGCGACGAAACCCAACTAAGTAAAAATGCCGATGGTTTATTGATGTTATCTTTGATTTCGGGGAGGAATGCCGAGTATCTAATAGGGAAGCATGTAAGAACAGCGTCACTTATTAAAAAAATGAAATTGGAAACCCTTCCAACGGGCTATATTTTAATTGACGGTAAGAACAGGTCGAGCACCCAGAAGGTAAGTCAAACAAACGGTATTAATGGAAATAAGATAACTGAAATAGTTGATACGGCTTTAGCCGGTGAAATGCTGGGGTTAAGGGCGATCTATCTAGAGGCAGGAAGCGGCGCGAAAAAAGAAGTTAATCAAAAAATAATAAAAGCGGTAAAACGATGCTGTAGCATTCCATTGATAGTAGGAGGCGGCATAAATACCTATATAAAAGCAAAAAATGCCGTTATTTCGGGAGCAAATGTGGTGGTAGTTGGAAACGCATTAGAAAAAAACATATATTTATTGACTGAAATAGAAAAAGCATTTTAATGGAATTGGTTGTAATTAGTGAAGCAAAAAAAAACGAGATCGAACACGAGTTCGTAACAAAAATGTTTGAGGCAGGATTGCAAACGTATCATTTACGTAAACCGCGATTTTCTACCAACCAGCTTAAAAGTTTCATCGAAAAGATCCCAACTCATTTTCATAATCGCATCATTATTCATTCTCATCACGATCTGCTTTTCAAGTACGGTTTAAAGGGAATTCATTTTACTGAGACCCATCTGGAGCGCAAATTTCAAAAATGGTGGACGCTAAGGCGTATTAGATCAAGAAAAAAGAACGTTATTATTACCCGGTCCTATAAAAAGATCTCAGAAGTATATAACGAAGAGGAGATCGCGTATAGCTATTATTTGATCGGCACTATTTTTAACACACTAAATAATGAATTTTACAGTGGGTATTATGAGCAAGGTATTGTAGCGGCCATTAACACATCCGGTAAAAAGTTTGTAGCCAGGGGAGGTATTAACGAAAAAACCATTGTGAAGGCATATAAATTGGGTTTTTACGGTGCGGCGCTTAGCAGTATACTCTGGAAAGCAGAAAATCCTTTCGAGAAATACCTCGAAATTTTAAATCATTGTAAAAACGAAGGAATTAAAATTGACTAATCTTTCACTAGTGTTTCAACACCTTCTTACTTTAATAAAAAAAGAATTTTTACTTGAATTCAGGCAAAAAGCCAGTTTAGGAGGTTTACTTGTATATGTTGTTTCAACCGTTTTTGTGAGCGCCCTGTGTTTTAACGGTTCCATCACACATAAGGTATGGAACATGGAACGCCTTGTTTTGGGTGATCTTATTATTCGCATCAGTTAATATCAGCACCAAAAGCTTCCTGAAAGAAAGCAAAGGGCAAGGTTTGTTCAATTATGTTTATTATTCGCCAAGAGTTTTTATCCTGTCCAAGATCATCTTCAATATGATCCTGATGCTGGCCATTAGTTTGATCACGTTGTTTTTTTATTCGTGGCTTGTAAAGTACGTTATAGAGGATTTTTGGCTCTTTTTTATAACACTTTGTCTTTCATCAACCGGTTTTGCCGGTGTATTAAGTCTCATGAGCGCCATAGCGGCTAAAGCCAATAATAATTTTGCCCTTGTTAGCATTTTAAGTTTCCCGGTTCTTATGCCTTTGCTTATGCTGGCCATAAGGTTAAGCAGTCAGGCCATTAGCGGGCTACAGTGGTCGGTAAGTTATAATTTTTTGTTGATTTTAGTGTCCTTAAACGTGCTGGTAATTATGCTGGCCAACCTTTTATTTCCGTATCTTTGGAACGACTAAAAAAGTTGAGAGTTTATAGTCTATAGTTTATAGAAAAACAATACGTAAAAGATGAAAACCGCTATAAACAATAAACCATCAACTATAAACTATGAGTAAACACTGGTACAAAATACTTAGCTCGGTTCTAATTCTTTACACCATCATTTGGGGATTGCTGGGGCCTGTACCACGTTTAGATATTTTAAATGAAACTATCCGCAATGTGTATTATCACGTTCCCATTTGGTTTGCAATGCTTTTCCAAATGTCGGTTTCCATGTTTTTTGCCATTAAATATTTGTATTCATCGGGGCCTAATGCCGAATTAATGAGTTACAATGCCGCGCAAGTTGGGTTTTTCTTTTCTATCCCCGGAATTATCACCGGATCGCTTTGGGCCAAATTTACCTGGGGTACTTTCTGGACATTTCAGGATCCTAAATTAAATGGGGTGGCCATTGGTATTTTAATTTACCTCGCTTATTTTATTTTAAGAAGTTCGGTTACCGATGAGGTTAAGCGTGCCCGGATTTCAGCGGTGTACAATATTTTTGCCTATGTAATGCTTATTGTATTTGTTATGATACTACCGCGTTTAACCGATTCTTTACATCCCGGTAACGGTGGAAATCCTGCTTTTGGAAAGTACGATCTTGATAATAATATGCGCGCTGTTTTTTATCCTGCCGTTATCGGTTGGATCTTATTTAGTTGGTGGATATTGAATATTAAAAAACGCCTAACACAATTAAATTCTAAACTCAATGATTAAAAGATTAAGTATACTTTTTTTTATGGTGGTTTCGTTTTGCGCACAGGCGCAGGAAATAACTGAACCAACCATGGCCGATAATTTCAGGCAGGAAGGAAAGATCTATGTGGTGATAGCCGTAATGGCCATTGTTTTTTTATCGGTGGTTGTTTATTTGCTGATGCTTGAAAGAAAACTAAAGAAATTAGAAGAAGAATTTAAGAACAAATTAAAATAGATCGGCGCTTTTAGTCGCTGGTCAAGGTAAAGAAAAATGAAAAAGATCCAAATAGTAGGAATAATTGTAATTGCAGTGGCCATTGGGGTTATTTTTGTTTCTATGCGCAATACCACTTCATACGCCGATTTTACAGAAGCCACCACCAATCCCGATAAAGAGTATCATGTAGTGGGTAAATTGGATAAGAATAAACCACAGATCTACAATCCAAAAGTGAATCCCGATGAGTTTGTGTTTTCAATGATCGACAATAAAGGCGTTGAAAAACAAGTAGTACTTCATAAAAACAAACCGCAGGATTTTGAACGGAGCGAACAGATCGTTCTTATCGGAAAAATGCAGGGCGAATAATTTCATGCTAACGATATTTTAATGAAATGCCCTTCGAAATATAACGACGGTAAACCTCAGATATAAGTTGATAGCTTATAGTTTATGGTCTATAGTTGAAAATCACTAGCGCTATAAACTATCGTCTATAAACTATAAACTTTATGAAAGAAATAAACTACATAGGCGAACACATTTGGGCAGGGAAGTTGGGAAACGCTTTTTTGGTTTTATCGTTTGTTGCCTCTCTTACCGCTTTTGTTTTTTATTTTCTCTCATCAAAAGACAGATCTTATTTAAAAGCGGCCCGTTATTCGTTTTATCTTCATTCGTTCAGCGTGATCGGTATTGCCACCACTTTGTTCATCATGCTCTTCAATCATTATTTCGCTTACGAATATGTTTGGCATCATAGTAATTCGTCCATGCCAATGCAATACATTGCTTCCTGTTTTTGGGAAGGACAGGAGGGAAGTTTTTTATTATGGACCTTCTGGAACGTAGTACTAGGTTTGATCTTGCGTAAAACAATAAATGAAGATTGGGAAGCTCCTGTAATGACCATTTTTTCTTTGGTCCAGGTTTTTTTAGCTAGTATGTTACTGGGAATTTATTTGGGCGATTATAAGATAGGAAGCAGTCCGTTCATGTTGTTACGTGAACTTCCTGATAATATGAATGCGCCTTTTTTGCAAATAGCTGATTATACAAAAAAACTTGATGGACGAGGATTAAATCCTTTGCTCATGAACTATTGGATGACCATACATCCGCCAACTTTATTTTTAGGATTTTCTTCAACGCTTATTCCATTTGCCTTTGCTTTGGCGGGACTTTGGACGAAAAAATACACTGCCTGGCAAAGTATGGCCTTGCCATGGACCTTTTTTGGAATTTTTATTTTAGGAACCGGCGTTTTAATGGGTGGCGCCTGGGCTTATGAGGCATTAAGTTTTGGGGGCTTCTGGGCATGGGATCCGGTTGAGAATTCTTCGTTGGTTCCCTGGTTAATATTAGTTGGCGCAGGGCATGTAATGATCGTTAATAAGAATAAAGGAGGTTCGTTATTTACAACGCATCTCTTAGCAGTGGGTTCTTTCTTACTCGTATTGTATTCAACCTTTATGACCCGAAGCGGAATTTTAGGAGACGCTTCTGTTCACGCCTTTACTGATCTGGGAATGCAGGGCCAATTGGTGATCTATGTTCTCACCTTTGTTTTGCTATGTGTAGCTTTTGTAATTGAAGATCCTTTGGTGAGGGTGTCGTACGTTATTGTTTCAATACTCCTCGCTTTTTTTACCGGCCTTTATGGATTCAAGAAGATAATGCTGATGGTATGGGTACTGAGCAGTTTTGGAATAACTGCCTATAATTATTTCAAATATTTTCCGAAAGAAAAGGAGGAAGAGGAATTTTATTCACGTGAGTTCTGGATGTTCTTAGGAGCACTGGTATTAATGCTGGCGTCGTTGATCATAACCTATTTCACTTCCATACCGGTTTTAAATAAATTATTCGATATAAAACGCGCGCCGCTTAAAGTAGAGGACTATAACTTATGGATCATACCGTTTGTGATTATCATTGCTGTTCTTTTAGGAGCAGCGCAATTCTTAAAATTCAAACACAGCGATAGAAAACAATTTTATTTGAGACTTCGTTATTCTTTGGTTTTTTCGCTATTGGTTTCGGTGGCCTGTACTATCCCTTTATATTTTTTAAAAGGATTTTCGGAAGCTGATGGATTGAATAAATGGAATTTGATCTCTTACGCCTTATTATTCTTTACAGGAGCGTTTGCTGTTTTTGCTAACGTTGACTATTGGATAAGAGTATTAAAAGGAAAGATTTCAAAAGCGGGTGCGTCAATTGCTCATATTGGTTTCGCGTTAATAATAATTGGCGCTTTGGTTTCAACCTCCAAGAAGCAGGTGCTTTCAAAAAATACTTCTACACGAAAAGTGGAGGGATTGGGAAGTGATTTTGATGTGAAAAAAAGTATTTTGTTAACTCAGGGAGATACTCTGGTGATGGGCCCATATCAGGTATCCTATGAAGGAAAAGAAAAAGTAGGGATCAATGTTTTTTTTAAAGTGAATTACTTTGTTCCCGACGAAAATAAAAAACCCCAATTCGCTTTTCAACTCAAACCCAAAGTTCAGCTTAACGAACGCATGGGTAATGCCGCCGATCCCGATACAAAGCATTATTTAGACCGGGATGTATACACCCATATTGCGTTCGCCGCCGATCTTAACACTGAAACGCCGGTGAATAAAGATGTTTTTACAACGCCTAAAAACTATTCAGGACATTTACACGATACCATTTTTGCATCTAACGCTTTTGTGATAATCGATTCATTAAAAACGAGCTTGTCAAAGGAAGAATATCAAAAGAACGACTCGCTCCTCGAGATCACGGCGGTATTAAAAGGTGTTAATGAGAACGGACAGGTATTTAAAGCACGACCAAAATACATCATTCGGAAAAACATGGTAGTGCCACAAGGTGATGAGATGAAAGAATTGGGATTGAAATTTACGTTCTGGAACATTAATCCCGAACAAGGCAGCATAGAGATCACTATGGCTGAAAAAGTGGCCAATAACAAAGATTTCATTGTTATGGAAGCGGTAATGTTCCCTTATATAAATGTTTTGTGGCTTGGATGTATTGTAATGGGGTTAGGAAGTGTTATTGCCGTAATTGAACGTGTACGGAAATTAAAGATCACCAATTCAAAACTTGCCGGTTAAAAAAAATATTAAAGTTAAAAAGATCAAGGTGGTCGTAATTGGCTCCGGTAATCTGGCGTGGCACATTGTTTCGCATCTCTCCTTTTTTAGTCGTTTCGAACTGTTGGTTTATAATAAGAAGGAGACCGATCAGCTCAAGCAGTTAAAGAAAGAATTTAAAATAAACATCACTTCCGATTGGAAAGATGTTCCTAAGAATGGTATTTTTTATTTTGTTTGTAAGGGCGACAATCACATAGCATCGATCGCATCAAAGATCAAAAAATTAAAAACGAAAGGATTGGTGCTTCATTCTTCTGGTACCGCATCTATTCAGTCGATTTCAAAAGCTTCTAAGAACGCCGGGGTATTCTATCCTTTGCAAACCTTTACGTTTGGTAAAAGTGTTAACTGGCATGAGGTTCCGGTATTTATTGAAGCTAAGAACGAAAGATCATTGTTTGTGTTACAAAAACTCGCCGGACTTTTTTCGGGTACCGTTGTATCCTTAAATTCAAAAGAACGTTTAAAATTGCA
>JBGASH010000051.1:0-1055 GCA_044229775.1 Bacteroidia bacterium | reverse complement strand
TTCCAATGCCATGTATTCGGCTGCGTGGTTGTATTTAAGTAAAGCATTGGATAAAAAATATTTTGAGTATTTGCAACCCTTGATACTGCAAACCGCAAAAAAGATAAGATCAGTTAACCCTGTTAAAGCGCAAACAGGCCCGGCGGCGCGTAACGACAAAGCCACACAAAAAAAACATTTGGCATTATTGAATTCGCACCCCGATCTTAAAGCAATTTATAAAAGTGTGAGCAAATTAATACTTAAGCAACAAAAAGGAAATGGTAAGCTATAAAGAACGATTACATAAAATAACCACTTTTATTTTTGATGTAGATGGCGTTGTAACTGATGGGCGAGTGCAGGTTATGGAAAATGGCGAAGTAGTACGTAATGTTTATGGTAAGGATGGATACGCTATTCAGTTGGCTGTAAAAAAGGGATACAACATTGTTATTCTTTCCGGCGGAAATAATGTAGCGGTTAAAAATCTTTTTGCAAAGGCCGGTGCTAAACACTTATTTATTAATCAAAATGATAAATCGGCTTGTTACAGGGATTATGTTACTTCGATGGGATTAGAAAAAGAGCAAGTGGTCTTCATGGGCGACGACCTGCCCGATCATGAAGTAATGCGAATGGCAGGAGTAGCCGCTTGTCCGCAGGATGCTGTTCACGAGATCAAAGAGATCAGTCATTATATTTCTCCCTATAAAGGAGGTTGCGGCTGTGTTCGCGATATCATAGAGCAGGTAATGCGGCTCCATGGCACCTGGGAAATTGCCAATTGGTAAAATTTAAGTAATTTCAATTAGCCAATGATCAAGAAACTCTTACAAAATAAATTTTTCGCTTTCCTTAAACTGATCAGGATCGAGAACCTACTGATCATGGTCTTTACTTTGATCAGCATGCGTTTTTTTGTAGTAGAGCCGGTTTTGCAACAAACGTATTTTTCAGAAACCTTCTTTTGGATTTTGGTAGCCAGTACTGTTTTAATAGGAGCAGCAGGCTATATTATCAACGATTATTTTGATGTAAAAACAGATAGTATCAACCGGCCCGAAACGGTAGTG
>JBGASH010000352.1:0-2135 GCA_044229775.1 Bacteroidia bacterium | reverse complement strand
AAGTACTTTGGCTTGTGCCGAAAGGCTCATGTCGCCTATCTCATCCAAAAAAAGTGTGCCGCCTTCGGCCAGTTCAAATTTTCCTTTTCGTTGAGCAACGGCACTGGTGAACGAACCTTTTTCGTGACCAAACAATTCGCTTTCTATTAATTCACTGGGAATGGCAGCGCAATTGACTTCTACTAACGGACCCTCGTGTCGGTTACTTTTTTCGTGCAGCCATCTTGCCACAAGTTCTTTACCACTCCCGTTGCTTCCCGTTATCAGAACGCGCGCTTCGGTGGGGGCCACTTTTTCAATGATCTCTAAGATATTCTTAATGGGTTTCGAATTTCCCACCATATCAAACGTTTTATTGATCTTCTTTTTAAGTTGTTTTGTTTCGGTTACCAATTGTGTTTTATCCAGCGCGTTTCGTATGGTAACAAGAAGGCGGTTTAAGTCAATGGGTTTTGCCAAATAATCAAAGGCGCCGCTCTTAACGGCATCCACAGCGGTTTCAATATTACCATGTCCGCTCATAATGATGAGCGCGCTGCTAACATTGTTCTCGGTAAGCTTATTTTGCAATTCGAGCCCGTCCATTTTGGGCATTTTAATATCGCTTAATATCAGATCGTAGTTGTTTTTAAGCGCGAGCGCTAAACCCTGAACGCCATCTTCAGCTTCATCCACTGAGTATTTTTCAAATTCCAGAATTTCCTTTATGCTTCTGCGAATTGCTTTTTCGTCATCTATAATTAAGATCTTGGCCATAGTTATTCATTAAACATATTGTACAAAACACCTTCTTTTAACGAGTAGGTAGAAACCCTAAGTTTTGATAAATGTAATTCTTTTAAAATAAAATTAACGAGTAAACACGAGATCACGATCATATCCACGCGCATTTCTATCAATCCTTTTATGGAGGCTCTTTCTTTTAAAGTGGAGGCGATGATCTTTTCGGAAAGAGGAAAATAATCTGAAAGATTTACAGGGTATTCGGTTTTAGTTTCGCTTAGTAACTCGGTGTTATACTCTCCGGCCATCATGTCAACTATCGAATCAAAAGCGCCCGATGATCCGATCAATTCGCTTGGAGGAAATTTTTTCGCCGCTTCAAACAAGGGTTGCAATTCGGTTTTTAAATAGGTATTTAAAGCCGAGATCTCATTTTTAGTAATGGGATCAGAGGGATTTATTTTTTCGATGATCCGCGCGGCTCCCAATAAAAAACTTTGTTTCCATAAAATGGTACTGGCAGTAGCAATAACAAATTCGGTGCTTCCGCCACCAATATCCATAATAAGGGAAGAGGAATCAGACAACTTCACCGCCTTACGGTTTCCAAAATAAATTAACTCGGCCTCACGGTTCCCGTCAATGATCTCTACATCAATACCGGTTTGATTCTTGGCCGACGAGATAAATTCTTTCCCATTTCGGGCCGATCTTATGGCGGAAGTAGCAAAAGCGTAAACTTTTTCAGCTTTTTTTTCTTTAATGATCACCGAAAACTGCTTTAAGGCTTCAATGCCCCGGTTAAATGGGATCTCCGAAATAAATCCTTTATTTATAGATCCTTCGCCGAGTTTAACCGGTATACGGTTAGAGGATATTTTTTTAAAACCTCCCAAAACGTCCTTTTCGGCAATTAAGAGATTAAAAGTGTTGGTACCCAAGTCTATTACGGCAACTTTCATTTATAGGCTAAAATTAACAATCCCCCGAGTTTCTAACAATAAAATATTTTTTTTACGAATTGCTTGACTTTTGAATAAAAATCATTTATTTTTAAGAAACTAAAAAACAAACACCGAATTGGCCTTCATGAAGTTGCGCCAATTTTTTCAGCTAAACCTAACAAAACAGAAAAACACATGAAAAAATCATTACTTCTTGCGGCCTTTTTAGTGATAGGCCTTTGCTCCGGAATGCTTGCCCAGTCAGTGGTTCAGGGGTATCTCGACGGACAAATTTTTATTAAGTACAAATACAGCTCAATAAAAATAAAGAAAGGAGAAAATCCTGAGGATATTAATATTTCCGACCTGCCTGGCCTACAGGATGTGGCGGGAATGTACGGCATTACCAAGGTTACCAAACCTTTTTGGCAGGCTGATGACGATAAAAACCTAAGATATGTTTATAAG
>JBGASH010000050.1:0-17816 GCA_044229775.1 Bacteroidia bacterium | reverse complement strand
GTGGAAAGGAAAGCTTTACCGACGAACCGGCATCCATGATGCGTAAGGTAATTGCCAAACGTTTATTGGAAAGCAAGAACGGTGCGCCACATTTTTATTTAACGATCGAATGCGATATGGATAGCGCCATTTCTTCGCGTAACGCCATCAATGCAGTGACAGATGTAAAAATTTCGTTCAACGACTTGGTTGTAAAAGCTTGTGCTGCCGCGTTAAGAAAACATCCGCGCGTTAATAGCAGTTGGATGGGCGATAAGATCCGCATCAATCACCATATTCATATCGGTATTGCTGTAGCCGTTGAAGATGGTTTGTTAGTTCCTGTTGTGCGTTTTGCCGATGAAAAACCACTACAACAAGTGTCATCCGAAATAAAAGATCTTGGTAAAAGAGCAAAAGATAAAAAATTGCAACCTCAGGATTGGGAAGGAAATACGTTTACCGTTTCTAATTTAGGAATGTTCGGCATCGAGGAATTTACTTCCATAATTAATTCGCCTGAATCTTGCATTCTTTCGGTTGGTGCTATTCGTCAGGTACCTGTTGTAAAGAACGGAGCGGTTGTACCGGGTAATGTTATGAAAGTAACACTGGCCTGCGATCACCGCTCGGTAGACGGCGCCACCGGCGCGGCATTTTTGCAGACACTAAAAACATTCATCGAAAATCCCGTTACAATTTTCGTGTAATGTTCCCGAAAAAAACATCTATCCGTTTTTTTGTCCTTACTTTTTTTTCTGTTTATTTTTTTGGTTGTATTCAAACTAATACCATTACCACCGATTACCAGCGATTGGGTGACCTAAAGAATCCGGCTTTTATCGGAACGTTTTGCTCTATTTCGGTGTTAAAGAACGAGAGCGACAGCAGTTATTACGACCTGGCAACAGCTTATTTTAATTACCGGTACGATTCGATCATTAAAGCGCGTGTTACCAATATGCGACCGGTTAACATGCTTGAAAAACTCGATAAACCCGCTATTCAAAGTTTATCAAGGGAATTGATAGAGGTCATTAACCGTTCTAAAAATTATAACGGACTTAACGATCAGCCAAGAAGAACTACAATGGATTCGATCGCTGATTTATTTCCCGAAAGATACAGTTCCTACTTTGTAAGTTATGGCAATGTGCTGGCGCCAAACGATTTTAAAAATTATAAGCTGGGGAAGGCGGTGGTTAACGGGTTGGTAATTGGAGCAATGGTGCTGGTTAGTTTGACCATGCAGGCTATTTTTAATAGTAATTCAAGTACCAATTTGAATGTTAATAATGGCGACGAAAAATTTCAGGACGGGGTATTTTGTTACCTAATCATATACGATAGGGGTAAGAAGGAAGTGTGTTTTGTAAGAAAACAATATTTTAGGTCGGATAGTAAAAACAATCAACCTTTTCATCCTACCAAAGTAAATAAGCAAATTAGTGTTATTTTTAAGGAATATTTAAGACGATAATTCTATGGAAGCATTTGTAAGGTCAGAGATCAAAAATGGTATTGGTACCATAACTTTTTTTCATCCGCAAAGTAATTCAATGCCCGGAACGCAATTACGCAATCTGGCCGCTGAGATCGAAAAATTAGGAAAAGATAACTCGGCAAAAGTAATTGTACTGAAAAGCGAAGGCGATAAAGCATTTTGCGCGGGAGCGAGCTTTGATGAATTGATCGCCATAAAAGATATTGAAACAGGTTTAAAATTCTTTTCAGGGTTTGCCGCCGTCATTAATGCTATGCGTAAAGCGCCAAAATTCATCATCGCACGCGTTCAAGGAAAAGCCGTTGGAGGTGGTGTGGGAATTGCTTCGGCAGCCGATTATACCTTTGCGGTTGATGGCGCTTCCGTAAAATTAAGCGAGCTGGCTGTCGGTATCGGTCCATTTGTGGTTGGTCCTGCTGTTGAACGCAAGGTGGGAAATTCAGCATTTTGTCAGCTCACTATCAATGCTACTGAATGGCAAAGCGCGCAATGGGCAAAAGAAAAAGGTTTGTATGCCGAACTGTTTTCGACCGTTGCTGAAATGGATAAAGGTATTGATACTTTAGTTTCAAAATTGGCGGGTAGTAATCCCGAAGCCATGGCCATGCTTAAAAAAGTGATGTGGCAAGGTACAGATAATTGGGACACTTTACTTTTAGAAAGAGCCGGTATGAGTGGTAAATTGGTGCTTTCCGAGTTCACCATAAATGCCATCAATAAATTCAAACAGAAATCGTAACATAAATAAATGCCCCGCTTACACGAGCCTAAGCGCGAAACAATTTATGCAGTCCTTTATTCTTTTACATGGCGCCATTGGCGCTTCCGATCAATTACTTCCTTTAGAAACGTTGCTAAAAGAAAAAGGATGGAATGCATTTACTTTTAATTTTTCGGGACACGGACAAACACCCTTTGATCCTAACGGTTTCAATATTCCGGTCTTCGCTAACGAATTAAAAGAATTTATTTCTAAAAATAATTTAACCAAACCAAATGTGTTTGGCTATAGCATGGGGGGATATGTTGCCCTTTACCTCGCATCACAATATCCGGAACTGTTGGGTGAGATTGTTACTCTTGGTACAAAATTTGCGTGGACGCCGGAAATTGCCGCAAAGGAAATAAAAATGCTTAATGCCAGTACCATCACCGAAAAAGTACCGAAGTACGCAGAAGCTTTGCAAAAACGGCATGGCACAAGCTGGCAAGAACTGCTCAACAAAACAGCATTAATGATGATTGAGTTGGGAAACAATAATGTACTTGCATCAAAAGAACTTTCTAAAATAAAAAATAAAGTATTAATTGGGTTGGCCGATAATGACAATATGGTAAGTGTTGCAGAAACAGATGCAGTGTTTGATCAATTGCAAAACGCGCAACGATTTACATTACCAAATACCAAACATCCCATAGAATCGGTAAACATAAACGAATTAGCAACGGTTCTCGTTGATTTTTACTCTTCGTTATAAATTAATTCGAGTAAGGTTTGCCCAACCGCTTTAAGTGTATTCTTATCAATAGTACTTAGGTCGTCGGTTGGTTTGTGATGGTGCTCGAAAAAACTACCGGCAGTGATATCGTAATGTAAAATGTCAATACACGGAATTTGCGCGATCTCATTGATGTAGGTATGATCGTCGGTCATCTTGCCATATTCGGGATCAATAAAATAATTTCCGTATCCAAGGTTCTGTGCGGTGGTCCATACTTTAGCTAAGATATCATTTGCATAAAATTTTGAGATACCTTCCTTAGGGAAGGTGGCGTTTTTTGCACCTACCATATCCAATAGTATGCCGTACTTGCATGGCCTATGAGCATTTTTTGCCCAATCTTGCGAGCCTAAACACCAGGTGTCGGGATTACCACCATTATCACCGTAGTCTTCCAGATCGAACATCACAATATCAACACCAACCGAAAGTGAATTGGATTTAATAGCCCGTGCCACTTCCATTAAAACACCAACACCGCTGGCACCGTCATTTACACCCGGACAAGGTTTTGTGCGGTCTTCAGGTTTAATGGCGTGCTCGCAGAAAGGCCTGCTATCATAATGTGTACATAATAGGATCCGGTTTTTAGCATTGACATTGAAGGAAGCTGTAACATTATCAATGCGCCAACTTTTATTATCAAAACTGGTAGCATTTCCTCCCTGAACTTTTACTTCAGCGCCACAAGCTTTCAAAAAATTTTCCATAAAGGAAACACATTTTTTATGGGCATTACTTCCCGGAACCCTTGGGCCCATATCGGCCTGCGTTTTTACATAGGCGTAAGCGCTGTCGCTATTAAAATTGGGAGGTAAAACATGTGGCTTGGTAACCACTGTATTCGTGCTGATGGTATCAGTCTTAATTTCGGTTTTTGTCTCCGGTTCACAAGAAACCAAAAAAAGTCCAACAATTCCTAAAATAAATATTTTATATCTAACTTTCATTTCCACTATTTTACTTTGAGCTAATCGTGTGGTCTTAATCAATATCGTATGTCGTAAATCTTAAATATTAAATCCTAAGGTCTGTATTTACTTTTACTTTATATCTTCTGCGCGTCCTTCTCGTTCATTAGCTCAGCTAAGTAACTTTTTTATTATTATTCATATAATTTCTAACGATCTGCCATCCTATCCACATGGCGATTCTTGGGGGACATTCTTTGCTGATAGAACCAGTAAAAGGACCTTCATTGGTTAGTTCGCTTATCGTTTTCAAATTGTTTTCGTAGAGGCGATTTTTTTCAGCAAAATAGCCCCATAAATTTTTTTCGTATTCCTTGCAATAGTTCATTTGTGCCTTGGTATACCCAATTTTAAGACTGTCGTTTACATCAGGCAATAAAGCATCGCAGCAATAATATATTTTCCCATAAAAGATGAGGTGATTAAGTAAGTTGTTTACCGGTTCGTTGCTGTCAAACTCTGTGATAAGCCAACCGCGGGCCACATCAGGTAAAATATATTCCGGTTTCATTGTTCGGGTTTTGTAGGCGGGCCATTGCAGCATTTTATAAAAACGGCTGGTATCACCCAGATACATTTCTAACCCGATGCCAATAGTTGAATCGGTATAGGCCACATTATAATTAAAACCGCTCATATAAGTAACAAAAAGTAGGGGTATTTTTCGTTTTGGAAAGTGATATTTAAACCGCTTAACACAATCGGTTAAACCATTTTCGATGGTTTCAATATCCTTATCGGTAAAGTTCTTTTGGGTTTGTTCGTAGGCACTCCGCATATCCTTATCAGATATGAAAGCCAGAATGGACTTTTGATAACCCGAATCAGGTTGATTAATAGTGCTGTAAATAAAGCGGTTAAAAAAAGGGCCATATTTTTGATTTATTTCACCAGTTCCCTTATCAATATTTTTGGGATCAAGGGAAAAAAAATCGCGTTCCAAACGTAATATATGCACCGGTTTAGCTGTAACATTGGTTATGTCAACATCTAGAGGGTTACTATTACACGCCACCATAAGTGTTAAAATAGAGGTAATTGTGAATATCTTAACGAGGTGCTTCATTCAAAAATAATTTTATCTTTGTAAAGTTAAATTATTAAAACAAAACTCTTATGAAAAAGATGTTAATTAATACGATGGCCCTGTTAGTTATTTCAGCTTCTGTAATGGCACAAGATAGTGGTGGGACCGCAAAGAAATTTAAGGCGGGTATAAAATTTGCTATGCAACCAACCTGGTTTGCTTCAGGCAACACAAATACCGTGAAACAAAAAGCCGGGTTTGGTTACGGTTTCGGATTAGTGACCGATTTCCGTTTATCTGACGTCATTTATTTATCTACAGGTATCGGAGGTGATTTTGAAGGCGGAACTGTAAAATACCGTGATGATGGTTATAGTCCTACTGCAGCCGGTGCGTCAACGCTTTTTGTAAGCAGCTATATGATGGATGCCAGCGGAAATTTTGTAGAAGCTGAAAATAATAAAGATGTTTCAGAATACACTAAACTTGGATCTACCACTTATCAATTAAAGTCACGTAAGATCAAAACAACACACGTTACTATTCCAATCACTTTAAAGATGCTTACTAATGAATACAGCGGTATTCGTTATTTTGGTCAGTTCGGCGGTGAATTAGGAATTCGTACCGCTGCTAAAGCAACTGATGAATATTCTTATTCTGAAACAGTGACTAGCAGCACTACTACTCCTTACGCCATTGCTACCGGTGGATCGGCATCCAACCTAAGTATTACCAAAGATTGCGCTTTGGTTCCATTAAGGTTAGGAATGAATATTGGTGGTGGATTGGAATACCGTTTAGGTGGTTCTACAGCAGTAATGTTCAGTGTGAATTATTTTAAATCGTTCACCAATTTAATGCGTGGCGATTCTAAATACATTGCCACCGGCTCTACTGTTGACAGCAATAATAAAATTACCTTTACCCATTTACAGCAGGATCTGAAAATGAGTGCTATCAGAATCAATGTTGGATTAATGTTTTAAATTTTTAAAATTGAAATTGATCCCGAACCGATTTGTTAAGCAAATTGTTTCGGGATTTTTTGTTTAAAGATGAATAGGAAAGCGGTTATAGAGCATATTGTAAAATGGTTGAAAGATTATTCTGACAGATCCCAAACAAATGGATTTGTGATTGGAATAAGCGGTGGCATTGATAGTGCCGTAACATCCGCCCTTTGCGCCTTAACCGGTAAAAAAGTAATAGCTATTAACATGCCCATTCGGCAACATAAACCCGAATTAGACCGCAGTTCAGAACATATTACGTGGCTGAAAAATCAATTTAAGAATGTAGAAAGCGATGTAGTGGAACTGAATAAAGTGTTTGACGCATTTGAAAATACATTTCCAAAAACGATCCAGGATTTTATGACCATGGCTAATACGCGTTCGCGCATGCGCATGATCACCCTTTACGCTTTTGCTTCGCATCACACGATGCTGGTAGCGGGTACAGGAAATAAAATAGAGGATTTTGGTGTAGGATTTTTTACAAAGTATGGCGACGGGGGAGTAGATATTTCACCTATAGCAGATCTCACAAAGTCGGAAGTATATGCGTTAGCCGAGGAATTGAAAATTGTAAAGAGTATTCAAGCAGCAGTGCCTACCGACGGCTTATTTGCCGATGAAGGCAAGACCGATGAAGCACAAATAGGCGCTTCCTATCCCGAATTAGAGTGGGCCATGAATTATATTGAGAACAAAGAGACCACAGCCTTAAGTGAACGTCAAAAAAAAGTGATGGAGATCTATTTACTGCGCAACAAAGCCAATAAACATAAAATGGAACCCATTCCGGTGTGTATCATACCAAAGGAGTTGAAAAAATGAGGGGCGTGTTAAGAATAGTAATTATCAGTATTTTTTCTTTATTTGGAACAACTGTTTTTTCTCAAAAGAAGGGCGAAATTATTGTGAAGGGTACTGTTTATATGAATGCCTCGCGATCGCAAGGCATCGCTAATGGTAAGACCTTTGAGGATCCACAGCGTACCTTTCCGAATCAAAATATTTATTTTAAGAAAGATTCTATAACGGTTAAAACAAAGACCGATTCAAAAGGAAGTTACACGTTAACATTGAAACCGGGTGCTTATGAAGTATTTCAAGAGGCGGGATTAAATGCGCCAAAAGATGGAATGACACACATTGGCACGTATTGGATACAGGTTCAAAAAGATGTTGGATCAAACGATATCTTTTTTGAGAATCACATCAATGGCAGGTCGGTAGCTCCGGGTGCAATGACGGGTGGAAAACCTACAAAATCACAAAAAATTATAGGTCCAAAAAATCAATAATATGCTAGGAAAATTTGGTGACATGATGGGCAAGCTTCAGGAAATGAAAGCTAAGGCCGACGAGATCAAAAAAACATTGGATGAAACTGTATTACTGGTTGAAGGTGCGGGAGGAGATATTAAGATTGAAATTACTGGCAACAGGAATATTCGATCCATTACTCTTGCTCCCGGTCTCCAACACAGTGATAAAGTAGAATTGGAAGAACAACTTTTAGTAACTCTCAATAAGGCGATAGAAAAAGCGAATGCTATCAACGAAGCCGAAATGAAAAAAGCCGCTTCAGGTTTATTACCTGGAATGTTTTAAACTATTTTTGTGTTCTTAGTGTTTTCCTTAGTGTTCTTTGTGGTAAAAATGGGAATATTACAAAGTGGAATCTGAAATAAATTTAACCCCAACGACCACAAAGTTAAAGATCCTCCAGCATTTTCATTACTTCAGGGCGCTTACGAGTTGAAACCGGAACATTGCTCCCGTCATTCATAATTAAGTACCCACCATCGGTTTTTACAAATTCTTTGATGAATTTGGTATTTACCAAATGCGATTGGTGTACGCGGTAAAATCCCTGATCGTTGAGCAGGTCTTCAAAATCTTTCAACGTTTTTGTTACAAGCAATTTTTTTCCGTTCAAAAAATAAAATTCCGTGTAGTTAACGTTACTCTCGCATCTTAAAATATCGGCAATATTCACAATATGGATCTTATCCTGTGTATGAAGCGCTAAACGTTCGTGCGTTTTTTGTGTATTTTTTAAAGTGTCGTTCAATAACTGGTATTTTTCGTTCTCATTTAATTTTTGTTCCCTGAATTTTTTAAGAGCCGCTACCAGTTCATCCGGATCAACGGGTTTTAATAAATAATCGATGGCCGCATACCTGAAAGCTTTAATAGCGTGGGCATCCGAAGCGGTAATAAAAATGATCTTAAAGGGAATATCCTTTAATATATCAAGCAAGTCAAAACCACTTCCATCTTGCATTTGAATATCTAAAAAAACAATGTCCGGTTTTAATGTCTTCAGCAATTTGGCGCCTTCCACAACACCGTTGGCTTCCCCAATAATATTTACATCGGAAGCGTAAACCTGCAAGTCTTTCTTCAACGTAATACGGGCTTGTTCAATATCGTCTATTATTATGGCTTTTATCATTGGTACTAATTTAGTAAAAAAGTAGTAACAGATCTCACCGATCTGTTGTTATCATCCTATTGGTATTCTAATGATCACTTTGGTTCCACTCGCATTATTATCCTTATCGTACAGATCCAGGATCTCAAGCGAGCGTATGTTTTTATCCTCTTTTAAAAGATCCAGACGTTCCTGAGTAACGATGAGAGCAGTGGATTTGTGATAGGTTTCCTTGCTATTTTTATTTAATTCTTCCGCCTTAATTCTTCCTATCCCATTATCGGTCACCGAACATTCTAATAAATTATTTTTTTCAGAAAAGTCCACTTCAATTAATCCTCTTTTTCCTTCAATGTATTTTAATCCGTGTTTGATGGCGTTCTCAATAAAGGGTTGTAAAAGCATCGGGGGAATTTTTACATAATCTTTCTCTATCTTTTCATCCACTGTAATTTTATAATCAAAGCGATCGCCGTTACAAAACTTTTCGATCAATAAATAATTTTCTAACGTGTTTACTTCTTCTTCGAGGGTTATAACCGCGTTGCGTGAATTATCAAGGATCTGCCGCATTAAACGCGAGAACTTGGCCAGATAGTACCGCGCAGTTTGTTCGTTATCGGTTCCAATTTGCGATTGAATAGAATTTAACGCGTTAAAAATAAAATGCGGATTCATCTGCAAGCGAAGGGCCTTTTGCTCTAGTTCAACCACTTCTTTTTCGAGCTGTAATTGTTTTTGTTCTTCGGTTGCTTTTGCCTTAATGCTATTGATCCGCCATTTAAAAAGTAAAAAGATAATAGCGGCTCCTAATAAGATCACCGAAAAGATGAACCATCCTCTTAACCAAAAAGGCGGAATAATGCGAAATGTAAGAATGGCGGGTTCCTGATTCCAAACGCCATCCTCGTTACAGGCCTTTACCATGAACGTATAAGAACCTGCGCTAAGGTTAGAATAATTAACGCTGTTTTGCGCCTGTGGTGGCGACCAATCTTTATCCGACCCTTGCAATTTCCAGCGGTATTTAACCGCGTCGGGATTACTGAAATTAATACCAACAAAATCAAAACTTAAATTATTCTTATCGTGTGGTAATTCGAGATTGGAAACACTGTTCCAGTCGCCAAGGAATTTTTTATATTCGGTTTCAGAAATGGACCGGTAATCGAGTTTAACATCAATGATGCTTGTAACGGGCGGATTAGGATTCTTAATTTTATTAGCCGGATTGTACTTAGATAGGCAATTGATGGTGCCGAACCAAATTGTACCTTCCTTGTCGTTGAACACCGAATTCAAACAGGTTTCAATTCCAGTAAATCCTTCGCCTTTACTGTAGTGTTTTATTTCGGTGGGTTTTCTTTCTTTATCTAAATACAGATAATCTAAACCCGTTTCGCTTCCTACAAATAAATTATTTTGATCATCAACACTCAGTAAATAAATGTTGGAGGAAGTAAGTCCGTTAGTGTGATCATAATTCTTCACTTTGTAATCGCCCTGATACAATGGAAAACACGAAATACCATAGCCCACAGTGCCCGCCCATAAATAACCGCTTTGATCTTCGGTAAGACAGCGTATGGAATTGGACCGTAAGCCTTGTTTGGTGCTGATATTAAGTTTTTGAACTTTATCATCCTGTATAAGGCCAATGCCATTGTCTTCAGTGCCGTACCACAACCTGCCTTGTTTATCGTATAGCAGACAAATCACTCTGTTGTGAAGCAAACCGTCTTTTGTGGTTAAATTTAATATGCGTGGCGCGCTTTCACTTAAAACGAGTTTATAAATACCACTACCTGCCGTGGCAAACCACATGTTGCCATCTTTATCTTTAATGATCGCGCGAATAAATTTTTTCTGCAAGCCTTCCAATGGCGTGAATTGCGTACCGTCGAAAATGTAAACGCCCTGACCTTCGGTACCGAAATACATATTGCCAAGACCATCTTCATTAATGGTTTTTACTTTTACATTGGCAAATCCATTGGTTGAATTGTAACTCGAAAATTTAGAAGTATCATAAACACTTAAACCATTATCCCCGGCGCCAACCCATAACCGTTGTTTGCTATCGCGAAAGATCGCGTAAATATAATCGCTACCTAATCCCGACGAACGGTCGTAATTGGTAAATTGTTTTCCAAAATAATTGCAAACGCCGCCGCCCGACGTGCCGAACCAATAGTTACCACTTTTATCCTGTGTTATTCCCCGTACATTATTGTTACTGAGTCCTTCTTTGTCGGTTAACCAGTTAAATGTTTTTTCAACGGTGTTGTATTGGCAAACGCCATTGAGGGTGGCCATCCAAACATTATTGTTGTTGTCAAAGTAAAAATCGTTTACCGTTTGTTTATACAATTCTAAATTAAGATCAACCCTAAAAAAACGTTTGCCATTGTAAACATAAGCACCATCACCATACGTGCCTATCCAGATATTACCAGAAGCATCTTGCTTAATGGAGGTAATGGAGTTGTTGGTGAAACCGTTAGTTTTATCGTATTTAACGCGGTCAAAAATGTGATTATTCTCGGTGATCTTTACAATACCTTTTTGTGCGCCGTACCAAACAAATCCTTCTTTATCCACCAAGATGGCGTTAATGACTGATTGTTTTTCTTTTAAAAGCTCGGTTACATTGGTAAATCCGTTATCGTCTAAAAATAAGACACCAACATTTGTTGCCAGCCACTTGCGGCCGGTTTTGTCAAAATCAATTTCTTTGATCCATACCTTCGACGAATCACCACGGGGTTGAAAATTCTTAAAGTTAACACCGTTGTATTTAGATAAGCCGTTGATTGTACCGATCCATAAATTGTGTTGTGTATCTTCTTTCACACAAAAAACATAATTGTTCACCAAGCTGTCTCTTACTGTAAAAGATCTGAATTTAACTCCGTCATAGCGCGAAAGGCCGCCGCCAAAAGTACCCATCCACAAATAGCCGCGACTATCCTGCAATAAACTGTAAACTTGCGATTGCGCCAAGCCATCCTTAACCGAATAATTATGAAAATTATATTGTTGAGAGAGTGCACTTCTACAAAAAGAAAAAAGAATGAGTATGGAAATTAGTTTTTTCAATTGAACAGGCGCGAAAGCGCAAAAGCCACATCCATTTTATTTAACTCTATCAAAATGAAAATGAATGTTAGGCAGGCATAAAGGATAAGATGAAACCATCGGATATGAAATCGCTTACGTGAAAACAGCAACAATAATAACAAAATAGCTAACGACAATAGGCAGGCAATAAGTGTGTAAACAAACGCGATGCCCTCACCATAAAAGTAAAACGATAACGTACAGTTATAGTAGATAAGGTAGATGGCAATCGAATATAAAAAACACCAACCCATTCTTCTTTGAAATGTGTAAAGTATAATGCCAATGAGGGCATATAATCCAACAACCAATGAAATACCGTTGATAACAATGAAAAGATGCTTATAGTAAAAAGGCTGAAGAGGACTCGTATTACCTTTAAACTTATACACAGTAATAACGGTGTTTATGAGGCGGGGGAATGTAAGGTATAAGGTAGCTAAAAAGATCACCCAGCCATGCCATTTGATATGTGATAAACTGCGCATTTTCGTATAATCAAAGATAGAAAACACTTCCTATTAAAATAGCCACGAATAATAAAAGCCTCAAAATAGCGCCTAAAACCACCCTAAATTTGAGGTATAAATGCTTGTCAAATCAAGAAATATCATAAAAAGGGCTTATCGGGCCTATAAAACCAAAAGATCACTTGTAAATAAGTGGCGAAACGGGGTCATTTTGGTTGCTATAACCATTTTTATAGGTTGGTACATAAACTGTTTGCCTTCGGTACTTTTTAACGATAGCACCTGTACTGTTTTGCTGGACAAGGAGGGCAATTTATTGGGCGCTAAAATTGCAGACGATGGGCAATGGCGTTTTAGCGCGAACAAAACGGTTCCTAAAAAATTCGAGAAATGTTTGATCCAATTCGAAGACCGGAATTTTTATTCGCATTACGGTATCAGTATAAGAGGTTTGGGTCGGGCCATGGGACAGAATTTAAAAAACAAAAAGGTGGTGAGTGGTGGTAGTACTTTAACCATGCAATTAGCGCGCATTATGCGGAAAAATCCGCCGCGAACGGTATTTGAAAAAGTAACCGAGATGGTACTCGCAACACGACTCGAACTTCGCTATAGTAAAAGTGAGATCTTAAATTTTTATGCTTCACATGCGCCTTTCGGGAATAATGTGGTGGGATTGGATGCTGCTTCGTGGCGATATTTTGGAAGAAGCGCCAGTAGTCTGAGTTGGGCCGAAAGTGCAACATTGGCGGTATTACCGAACGCTCCCGGATTGATCTATCCCGGTAAAAATCATAAACGCCTATTGGATAAGCGCAACCGTTTATTAAAACGTTTGTATGAAATAAAGATCATCGACGCTACCACTTATGAATTGTCGCTTTCGGAACCCTTGCCTGATAAACCGCTGGCACTTCCACAAAAAGCACCGCACTTATTATCGCGGTTCATTAAAGAAGGTTACGGTGGTAAAACTATAGAAAGCACCATCGACCGTAATCTTCAGGAAAAGGTAACACAGTTGTTACAGGTCAATGGCGAAGTGTTACAACAAAATAAAATATATAACGGCGCGGTTCTTATCACCTCGGTAAAAAGCGGAAAAGTATTAGCTTATGTAGGAAATACAAAAAGTACGGAGAGCGAACAGGGCAGCGATGTGGATTGTATTTCGGCAGCGCGCAGTACCGGTAGTATTTTGAAACCTTTTTTATATGCAAAATGTATGGAAGATGGCTTATTGACACCAACCATGTTAGTGCCTGACGTACCAACACAGTTTGGAAGTTTTTCGCCAAAAAATTTTACAATGCAATACGATGGGGCAGTACCGGCTAACAAAGCATTATCGCGGAGTTTAAATATTCCCATGGTGCGTTTGCTGAATGAATACGGTTTAGAAAAATTTCATCGCGATCTAAAAAACTACGGACTCACCACCTTAAATAAACCCGCCAGGCATTACGGCCTTTCACTTATCTTAGGAGGAGCAGAAGCAAAATTATTCGATCTTGGAACAGCGTACACCCAAATGGCGCAGGAATTAAAATATGGTGAATCAAAACCTATAGTTCTTTCTGATGAAAAGAAAAATAAAGGAAGTAAAACCTCGAACCAGAAACATCAACCCAGAAACAAATTAACCAACCGCGCGTGCATTTACAAAACCTTTGAAGCAATGGTCGACGTTAACAGGCCCGATGAAGATGGTAATTGGCGGGTATTTGCATCGGCGCAAAAAGTGGCATGGAAAACCGGAACCAGTTTTGGTTTCAGAGATGCTTGGGCCATTGGGGTAACACCTGAGTACGTTGTTTCGGTATGGATAGGCAATGCTGATGGTGAGGGTCGCCCCGGTTTAACGGGAATAAAGGCGGCGGCGCCATTGTTATTTGATGTGTTTGCGCAGTTACCAAAACCCGATCAATGGTTCGTTGCTCCCAAAGAAGAAATGTTCAAAGCGGCAATTTGTCACGAAAGCGGACACCGCGCCTCCGATCTTTGTGAAAGAACCGATACGCTTTGGCTGCCAAAAACCTGTTTAAATACCACCGCTTGCCCATATCATCAAACCATTCATTTAAGTAAGAACGGGAAATACAGAGTAGACAGCGATTGTGAAACCGTTTATAATATGAAACATGTAACCTGGAATGTTTGTCGAAAGTTTCCGACAGAGCCATGGCCTTGTTGTATCCAAAACCCAACGGTAAAATTTATGTGCCAATTGAGATCGATGGGAAAACTGGAAGAACAATTTTTGAGGCGGCGCACCGTAATGTGAATACAAAGATCTATTGGCATTTGGATGATAGCTATATTGGAGAAACAAAAGAAATTCACCAACTGGCTTTGAATCCTACAGCGGGTCAGCATAAACTGATGCTGGTGGATGAGAATGGCATAGCGCTTACAATAAAATTTGAAGCGTTAAGTAAAACCCAATGATGGTTTAAATTAGTATTTTTGGGGATGGTTTTTTCGAGGATAAAGATATTAGCATCTGTTTTGTTTTTTTTTCTTGGATCCCACCTGATTTCTCAAAACATTAAACCTACGCACCTTTTCGAATTAAAAACACGGAAAGATTTTGATATGATGAAAGGGTTGCCTTTAACTGAAAATTTTAAGGGAATAGAATGTGTTAAGATCATTTATGTTCTGGCCGATAAGAAACTGTATTATCTTGATTCAAAAAAATACCGATGGCATTATCGCTTCGCGCAAGAGGTTTTAGAAGATCCGGATGAATTACTACAATTCAATACCAAAAATTACAGTAACAGTTCCGAGCGAAAATATATTTTGGCCACTTTTAATTACAATGTGAACACCAAGAATTACTTCATGCAATTTTCGGTAGCGGATAATCCCACCGATGATCAAATTGATGAGTTAACCGAAAAAGTTGCAGCGACTTTTTTTTGGAAAGACAAATTTAAGATCCTATTGAACTCAACCATTTTATTGAGAAGAAAAAAGATCATTGCATTGAAGCACGAGGTAATAACGAGCGACGAACTTTTTAAAAAACAAGTATATCAGCCTATTTGTCATGGGAAGGCCAGAGGGATCTTACGATATGTGGATGCCGATTCAATTAAGCAAAGTACAAATTATGGGAACGCGATACTGATCTTACGCGGCAGTTCTAATCAAATACCGGTTTGCAAAGGTTTGGTGACAAACGAATTTCAAACGCCTTTAAGTCACATTTGTTTGCTTACCAATAACCGCAAGACCCCAGCAGCTGCTTTAAAAAACATTATGGCAATTGATTCGCTAAAGAAATTTCAAAATAAATTAGTAGAACTTACTGTGAGTAATGATAAATGTTCTATAAGACCTGCTCAATCCGTTGAGCTCAATAATAAAATTGTCATTAAACCGGCTCCACTTGTAACTGATACAATAAATAAGCTGTTGGCCGATCTAAACACGTTGGGTTATACCAATAAAAAGTCGTACGGATCAAAGGTTTGTAATTTGGCCGAATTAAAAAAACCCGACATGAAAGCCAAGAACATCTCAACACCGGCTGATGCTTTCGGGATCCCTTTTTATTATTATCGAAAGCATTTGCAACATTATGGTATTGACGATATGATCCAAAAATTAGCGAAAGATACAATGACCTTGCATAACGACAGTTTGTTGGATAAAGCCTTAAAAAAGATACGATCTGCTATTCGTAAAAACCCTTTGGATAAAACTTTTTTAGAGGAGGTCACAAAAATGTGTACGGCACGTTTTGGTAAGAACAAGATACGATTTCGTTCGTCATCCAATTGTGAAGATGAATCGGGATTTAATGGCGCGGGTCTTTATGCTTCTCAAACAGGGCGAGTAGGGGATACCGCTAAAAGTATAGAAGTGGCCATTAAAAAAGTATGGGCAAGTTTGTGGAGCAATCGCGCGTTCAGGGAAAGGGAATTTTTTCACATTGATCATTCCGGTGTAAGCATGGCCGTTTTAGTTCATGGGGCGTTTGATAACGAATATGCTAATGGGGTTGCTATTACAAAAAATCTTTATCGTAACATTGATTACGGTTTTGTAATTAATATTCAAAAAGGAGAAGAGGAAGTGGTGTCACCTAAACAAGGAGTGGTGTGCGAGCAAGTGGTATCTTACATGAATTCGCAGGTAGGTTTTTATAATGATAATCGTTCGGCCGATTGGATCAGTTTTTCCAGTCTCGTACCAGCCGGTTCTTTATTGAACAGTGAGGAGTTGTATCAACTCACTATTCAACTGGAAAGTATTAAGCGCCACTTCTATAATTTATATAAACCAAAAGCAGAATACAAAAATTTTGCCATGGATGTAGAGTTCAAAATAATAGAAGGTTCCGATAAAAAGAAAAGAGTTGCGTTTAAGCAAGCACGTCCTTACAACAATTAATTCGGGAATCTATTCCCAAACTTATAACCAACCGAAAAATTTACGCTAAAGCCTGTTTTAAGCGATTTAGAGAATGTATTACAATTGTATTCGGCACTCACATCGAAGCTTAAATTATTATCGTTAATATATTTAAAGCCGATTCCGCCTGCGCTTAATAAGGTATTTGCAAATTTGTTCTTTGGATTATTGCGAACCATTACCCATTGTAACGGCGCCAGATATGGAGTAATATAACATTTTTCGCCAACAGGAATGTAATAGGCAAAACCGTCACTCAAGCCTAATAACGCAACGATCAAACGCGGATCGGTACTGAAACAGGCGTCGCCACAGGCCGCACTGCCACGGCCTTTGCCCGCACCTAGGTACATGAGACTCCAAAACACCGGTGAAGGGGTTACTTTTATGAATTCTGGACCTTGTATATAACCGCCCCTAACGCTAAAACGCTTCGCTATGAAAAATTCGTAATCAATACCCGCGGCTGTTTTTGGAGCGTAATTACCCAAATGAAGAACTGTGCCTCTTCCGCTTAAAATGATATCGCCTGCATCCTGTGCTGAATGAATAAACGGTAAAAAAAGTATAGCAAGTAAATAAAGATTTTTCAAATGAACGACTTTTGGTATATCAATAATAATAAAAGGAGTTGTTAAATCCACTTCTGCTTAGAAGGGGATAGGGTGTTTTAAATAAAATTAACGTTTAGAAATTTAGAATTGATGTCTAAATAAGGTTCTCTAATTCTTTCTTAAAGTCGTATTGCAGGTCTTCGTGCAGTTTAGCAATTACCGAATTGATCTTTTTGAGTTGGTTGTTGTATAAGTTGGTAAGCAATTTGTTTTTGTGGATTGGAATTTTTTCAGCTTTTATTTTTTTGCAATAATATATAAGTACTTCAGCTTCGGCGGCGGCTGAACCTATGTGTTTAAGGTGTTTGTTAGCGTTCCTTAAAACCTTGCGTAATCCTTTTTTAACAAAGTACAAATTGTCGTGTTTTATTTCAGTGAACTGGAGATCGATCTTTTCTTTTATCTGCTTTATAAATGCTTCCTGGTCGTGAGCTTCAAATAATAAATAGGTAAGCAGTTCTTTATTGTCTTTTTTGTATTTGGTAAGCCGCATACAAAGATCAATGAGAACTTTTGGTTCCAGTTCCTGTAATTCTTTTTTTATTTCATTGATCGAGGCAGCTTTCATTATTTATTAAATATTTCGTGTTTCGGGTTATTCTAATCAAACGAATTCTTGCAAATCGTAAACTTTATTTTATTATCGGCTGTTAATTATTAATTATTCCTTGCTATTGAATTATTTAAAAGAATTTTCATTCAAACAAAAATTTCGTCACTATTCAAAGATAACTCGGAATATTTAACCCGAAATAGT
>JBGASH010000351.1:0-2141 GCA_044229775.1 Bacteroidia bacterium | reverse complement strand
CAATTCCCTCTAAAGGGTCTGAAAATCGTTTCGCTTGTTCTGCCTGAATGGGAATAGCAGCTTGTTGAATCTGCATCTGCTCGTTACCAAAACTATTCCCAACATTATTCTCCAAAACATTGATCGCAAACACCTGATCATCGTTTGATAAAACTTGAGCCGGTGGATTCATTTGAGGTGGAATATTGATCAAATTCACTATTTGAGGTAAAGGCTGCTGAGTTTGCACTTGAGGATTTGAATTTCCGCGAACCGTTCTTCTTTGAACTAGCGGCCTGTTTATAACATTATTTACAGGAACCCCTTTATTGGCCGGCTTAGCCGTATTAATTTTATTCGCCGGTTTTGCAACATTTCGCTTTAATTGCACATTCGATGCAAAAGTTTGAACCGACTGAATACTTTGTCTTTGTATATTGATGTTGTTATTGCTAATATTATTCAAATTAAAAACCTGAATATCATTTTGCGAAAACGTATTCAAACTTAAAACACCAAAACTCAAAGCGATAATTTTTTTCATAGGATATATTTTTATAAAGATTTATCTTTTAATTCTCTTTACTTATATACTGATGTTAAAGAACTTTAATTTCCATACGGACATAACAAATATTATAGGAATTACTCCCCCCTCTCCTTTGGAGAGGGGTTGGGGGTGAGGCAGTTAGCCCCTTAAAATCCCCTATAATTTCGTACCTTTGCGCCGTGGTAAAGATCGCCAACATAGAACTGGGTGAATTCCCGCTTTTACTTGCACCAATGGAAGATGTGAGCGACCCTCCTTTTCGTTATGTTTGCAAACAATATGGCGCCGATCTGATGTACACCGAATTCATCAGCAGCGAAGGCTTAATTCGTGATGCCATGAAAAGCAAAAAGAAACTCGACATTTTTGATTACGAACGTCCGATCGGTATTCAAATTTTTGGCGGTGATGAAGAAGCCATGGCCTTATCTGCAAAAATTGTTGATGCCACTAATCCGGATCTTCTCGACATTAATTTTGGTTGCCCGGTAAAAAAAGTGGTTTGCAAAGGTGCCGGTGCCGGTGTTTTGAAAGATATTGATCTGATGGTTCGTTTAACGAAAGCATGCGTGAGATCTACTTCTCTTCCTGTTACCGTAAAAACGCGTTTGGGTTGGGATGATAATTCTATAAACATCATGGAAGTGGCCGAACGTTTACAAGATGTAGGGATCAAAGCCTTAACTATTCACGGAAGAACACGTGCGCAAATGTATAAAGGTTCTGCGCGCTGGGAACATATTGCTGAAGTAAAAAATAATCCTAGAATAAAAATTCCGATTTTCGGAAACGGTGATATTGATTCTCCTGAAAAAGCACTACAGTATAAGAATCGTTATGGCGTTGACGGAATTATGATCGGTCGCGCCGCCATTGGTTATCCCTGGATATTCAATGAAATGAAACATTTCTTTAGAACGGGAACACACTTAGCAAAACCAACTTTAGAGAACCGAGTGGAAGTAGCCAAAACCCATTTATTAAAAGCGGTGGAGTGGAAAGGCGAAAAATTAGGCATCTTAGAAACTCGTCCGCACTACACCAATTACTTTAAAGGTATTCCGCATTTTAAAGACACGCGTTTAAAATTGGTTACCACCGATAATTTGCAACACATACTGGAAATATTAGATTCTGTACCTTCCAAATTTGAAGCCATCATAGCATAAAATAAATGAAGAGAATAGTAATTTTCATATTCATTCTTTTCTCCCTTATTTCCTATTCTCAATCTTACGAAAAAGCCTGGAAAGACTTTCAGGCGCGAATTGAAAAAGAAGATGTGAAAGATGAAGTTTATACCGACTTCATGAAAAAATTCGAAAAGGATCTTGAAAAACATTTAGCCGATAGAGGAAGATTAAAAAATATACTGGGCGTTAGCGCATACAACCGTCAATATTTTGGAGATGCACAACAATATTACATTGGCGCATTTAACGATTTCTACGCTGCAGGTGATACCGTTATGTGGTCGCTTGCCCAATACAACTTGGCTTATCTCTATAATCACGTTGGATACTATCCACAAGCCGAACAAATGTTTGTGCAAGCGCTTCCTGTTCTGGCAAAAGTTTATGGCACCGGAAGCCTTGAGTACTCTAAGATGTAT
>JBGASH010000350.1:0-2142 GCA_044229775.1 Bacteroidia bacterium | reverse complement strand
TTTAATCTTTAATCTTTAATCTTTAATCTTTAATCTTTAATCTTTAATCTTTAATCTTTAATCTTACTTCACCACAAACTCCACCCCGTTATTCCTATTCTCAAAGAACCGATCGAATGAATCGTAGGTTATCGTTACTTCGCCTTTTGATCTTTTAATGATCAGTTTTTCCAAATTAAAAACCCTTCCATTAATAAAATACTGATCGTGTTTTTTGTAATGGTCGTTATGAAGGGTACCTATCTGAACGGCGCTCATTGCAGGCAGTTTGAATTGCACGTGCGAAAATTTTTCGAGTGTATCGTAAGTGATCTGTCGGCTGTTCTGATAATCCACCTTAAGGTGTTTGTCAACCCCGTAAACGGTACCGTCGCGGTATTCAAATACCGGAAAAATGCCGCTAATATTATCCTGTAATTTCATTTCTATAGTAATTTCTTCATTTGCGCCATTGATGATAAAAAAGCCCACGATCCATGAGCACGAGGTAAGTTGTGTGAGTGTAAAGAGTAAGATGGAGTAGGTGACTATTTTTTTTAAAAGCATGGCGTTTTTTTATTTCTTCTTACCCATTATCTCATTTCTTTCAGCCTCATCCCAATATTGCTGATAGTCGAGATTAACTTTAATTACTTTAATGGTGCAATTTTTATTTTCTCCGGCCAGATCTTCCCACGCTTTAACATGGTCTTTATTTAATTTCCCGGCGTAAACTACCCAATAGATCAAAATATAGAAATCAGCTTTACTTACAGGTTTAAGTTTTTGCCCTTTAAGATCACGGTATTTTTCCAACTCACTGGTTAAGGAATTTTTAAGAGGCTTGTTGTAATTTGAGGTAATATTTAAAGCGGGTATAAATCCAAAAAGACCAGCGTTGCACGAAGTATCGGTTTGGCGGTATTCAATATAATTACCGTTGCTGTCAAAAATAGCAGCATCCGGTACTTGTCGGTATTCTCTTCTTGTTTGAGAAAAATCTTTGGCGTTAACGGTTACAATGTTCGAGGTATCTAAACCAAACTTAAGGGCTTTTTTCTTAATACTTTTTTCATTCTCTACTCGGGGATCTTTTATCCCATACATTTTTTTTAAGATAAAGGTACAGTTGCAAAGGAACGCCAATGATGCAAACAGGAGAAAGATCCGTTTCATACGGTGAAGATACATGAAAATAATTATTGTTTAAGGATTTTGTTTTATTTGGAATAAAACTTCATTTTAGTTTATTCAAAAACCACATAGGGCTTAAGCTTTTCAAATAAAGCATTATCATGAAGGATCTCTTTTACCTGTTCGTTGGTCTTAACCGGTCCGTTCTTTTTTCGCCAGTAAAAAAGCGCCCGTGTGGTTTCGTAACTTAAATAGGGATGTTTGTTTACCTCTTTAAAGTTTTCGCTGTTCATATTTATTTTTTTTATGAGGGAAGCATTTACGGTTAAGTTATTTTTTATCGACTGAAACAATGAGTCTTTCATGCCATAAACTTCCATCAATTGGTTCACGCTGTAAAATCCGCCCAGCAGGTTACGGTATTTGATGATCTTTCTGGCGTAAACCGGACCAATACCTTTAAGCGTTAACAGCGTTATGCTGTCGGTAGTATTTAATTCTATTTTGCCGGCAGGTTTTACATAAGGTTTATCTTTTAGGGTTTTGCTTAGAGGGTTTTGTTTATCCTCTAAAACTTTAGCGGTGGTTTTTGGTTCATCAATCATGATGTAAGGTTCCAGCACATCAAAGAAGGCATCGGTCATGCCATAAACTTTTTTCAGATCTTCTTTTTTGTAAAAATGACCACCTTTATTTCGGTAATTGATCAAGGTGCCAGCCACTTTTTCTTTGAAGCCTAATTTCAGGAATTGTTCTCTGCTCGCGGTATTTGGATCAAATGCGAAAAGAACAATTCGATCTTCTTCCGCTTTTGTTGAGTCGGAAGCGGTTACAACATTCTCCTTATCATTTTCCTGAAACTTCGAGCCAGGAAGGTTGGCCATCAAGATCGTTTCGGGCTTAATAAAATAGTGCAAACTTGATCTCACCACAAATAACGCCATTACCACCAGCAATAATATCAGCAACCCATTTCTCTGCTGCTTATTAAAGCCAAAATAGCTGTTAAGGAATTTATTGATAAAGTTC
>JBGASH010000349.1:0-2162 GCA_044229775.1 Bacteroidia bacterium | reverse complement strand
AGGTCATTAAACCCACATATGCCAAAGGAATATGCTGTTCAACAAAAGGAAAGTGGGTGAACACGTTTTCGGCTTTTGGCCAAATTTGAGCCGCCTCATCGGCTTTGTGCCTTGCGAAACCATAAGCGCAAAGTAAACCACCAAATGTTAAAGCATCGGAAATAAGGAAAAACCACATGAAGATTTTACCATAGCTGAGGCGAAATGGCGACTGACCGCCGCTCCACGCTTCTTTTGCATCTATTTCTACTGAATGTGACATATTGAATAACCTTAATTAAGTTTCGAGTGCAATTTTAACGAATAAAATATAAAAATAAAAATAAATATACCCATAAAAGGTCTAAAAAATGCCAGTAGATCGAGCAAAGCTCCAGTCCCAGTAAGTTTTCCGAGTCATAGCGTTTTCTTAAACTATTTATCAACACCCAAAAGAGGGAAATTAATCCGGCAAAAAGGTGCGCCATATGTACTCCCGTTAAAACATAAAAAAACGAACCCGAAGCGTTACTGTATTTGCCGGCGAAAACGATGCCTTTTTCAAACAAAACACCCCATCCGGCATACTGCATAAAACAAAAAATTATCCCTAAAATTAATGTAACAAGTATCCACAATTTAACACCCGAATAATTGTTCTTTTTAGCCGACAAAACCGCTAAATAAAGCGTAATGCTGCTGGTGATGATAATAGCGGTGCTAACAAAGAAAATACTGGGTAATTCAAACTTCAACCAATTACCATTGTCGGCCCTTACAATATAGGCACTTGTTAGACCCGCAAAAAGCATTACAATGCTCACAATTCCAATCCACAATAACGCTTTGGCTGTTTTTTTACGGGCGGCAATAAGGTCGGCTTTGTACTCGGGACTAGGTTGTATTTTTGCTTCCATGTACGCTAAAAGCCGGGTGATTTTGGCTGCACAAATGTAAAAATAATACCAAGCTAAAAAGCGATAGCACCAATATTATTGTAAACAAAAAAGGGTGCATTACACACCCTTTTTAGAATCAATATATTTAACGGTTTATTTGGCTTATTTGTATAGCGTAACGGTTCCTTTTTCATCATAATCAACGCCATCTTTGCCTTTTGCTTTCACCATCCAGAAATACGTTCCTGATGGTACCGCGTGGCCACCCAAATTCTTCCCATCCCACGAAATATTACCCTTATCGGTTGTTACCTCGTATATTTTTACACCCCAGCGGTCAAAAATTGTAGCTGTGATATCCGACAAATTAGCGGTGTGCAAAATAAAGTTATCGTTAACACCGTCGCCATTTGGCGTAAACACGTTAGGCACCTCCAATTTTGAAGGAATATCAACCCTAATAACATGCTCGGCCGAATCGATACAAATACCTTTTTGCGAGATCAGGATAACAGTATAAGAGCCCGGTGAATTATACGTTGTAGCGCCATTAATAGTAGTGGTTGAAGTTTGAGTTGTTCCGTTTCCGTAACCCCAAATAGTACTTCCACCCGGGGGATTTGTGGTGTTATTAAATGAAACAAATAATGGCGAGTAACCGTTATCCGGATCAGGAATAAATTCTGCCGTAAGGCTTCCGGGAACCACGTTAACCGAAGTAGTTGAACGGCATCCGGTAATGGTATTTGTGATCTGTACGTTATACAAGCCTACCATGTTTACAGCCGGACTTCCACTGGTAATTGTAAGAATTGAAGCACCAGTAGGACCATCCCAAAAATAAACATTACCAACCGTTGAAGTTACACCTGATGTGATCTGTGTAGTTAAACTTCCGCAAGCAAGAGTTGCATCCGGAACCGGTGTATATGCCGGAGGTAAATTATTTAAACCTACGTTTACAGTTTGTGTTGACTTACATCCGTTAACAGTATTAGTTGCTTCCAAAGTGTAAGTACCCGGACCATAAACGTTAATTGGATTTACCTGAGCCACCGTACTTGTTGGAGGCGGTGTTGACCATGTCCATGTGTGTAACGAAGCGATGGGATTTGGGGTGTATTGCAATTGTGACTGTAGTACTTTACAGGTTAATAAACTTGGTGTAGCTTTCGCTGTTAACGTTACCGTTTTCAGATCCTGATAAACCGGTACAGCCAATTTCTTAACGCAACCATTCACCAGATCCGTGATCACTACACTATAAGTTGGTGTTAATAATGT
>JBGASH010000348.1:0-2177 GCA_044229775.1 Bacteroidia bacterium | reverse complement strand
ATTTCGCGCTATGAAGAATGGTTACCTTGCCAAAAAGACAAGCACGGCCGTTTTGAATTGGCGAACAGTATTTTGTTCAAAAATGGTTTCCATAAAATACCTGTGGTAGACCATTGGGTCCTCGGGTTGAAGAACGCTTTGGCTAAAAAATTTCCGAAACTAAATTTTGCAGAAAGAGAATTTAAAGTCATTTCTACTATAGATGTAGATAATGTTTTTGCCTATAAGGCTAAGCCCTGGTACAGAGTAGGAGGGGCTTTGGTAAAAGACCTTTTAAAATTGGATCTTAAAAATGTCAATGCGCGGATGCAAACCGTTTTTTTCAATAAACACGATCCGTTTGATGTTTACGACGAAGTAATAAGTTACGCTAAACAAAACGATCTGCAACTCATTTATTTTTTTCTTTATAAAAATAATACCGAATTTGACCGAACCATTGATCCGAACCATCCCGAATTCATTAAATTACTTAAAAACATAAAAGAACAAGGGATTGAGATAGGCATTCATCCCTCTTATTTCAGTTCGCAACAACCGGAATTATTGGAATCAGAAATTGCTTTACTGAATAAGAATTCTGATGGGAAAACGATATTCTCGCGACAGCATTATTTAAGAATGGATATTCAAAATACGCCTAAGCATTTAATTGAAAGAGGCATTAAATACGATTTTACCATGGGTTTTGCTTCTGGTATTGGTTTCAGGGCAGGGACCACTTTCCCGTTTCACTATTTTGATCTTAAAAATAATTGTCCACTCCAATTAATAGGTGTACCATTTGCCTTCATGGATGGTGCATTTTTTGTATACAATGATTATAAAGTGACTGAAGCGGAAAAGGAGATTTTTGAGATGATAAATGAAGTAAAAAGAGTGAAAGGATTGTTTGTTTCCGTTTTTCATGAACGAACCTTTAGTGAAAGGTTATTTCCTGGATGGAGAGCGATATATTTTAAAATACATAGTCTGGTTTCAGGCAATAAGAATTTAATGGGGGGTAATTAGCGTGTTTTGGCATAAGCCCTTGTCTGGCTCTTTCGTAAGATCTCTTAAAGCCCCAACGCGTTAAAGTTTCACAATGCTTTTATCGATTTAACATGGGGCTGTTCTCTTTTTTTATACCTTTCGAATCTATTAATGATTGAGTTCTGGAAAATATTTTCTGTTTTTATTTCTTGTATGACTTTTTTCGGAAAAGTGGGTATGCCTGCGGCGGTTGTCTTGTTCGACTTTCATTTTCTTAAAGTTTTTGCGGTAACCTGTTCGGGTGGAATTACCGGAAATATTTTGTTTACCTACGTTAGCGCCGGGATATTAAAATGGTGGGAAAAGTTCAAGGAGAAAAAATTTTCTTCAAAAAAGAAGGTCTTTACGAGATCAAACCGCCGCATCATTAAAATAAAAAGGAGGTTTGGGTTGTTTGGGATCGCTTTTTTTACTCCAATTTTACTCTCTATTCCGCTGGGCGCCTTTATAGCCGAACGCTTCTATAAGAATAAGAAAAAAGTAATTACCGCGCTTTCTGTTTCGGTAGTATCGTGGAGCATCGCGCTTTATTTCTTGTTTCTTTTTTTCAGAGACGCGTTAAAATTACTGAACGATGCATCTGTTTTTTGATCTCGATAATACGCTCTGGGATTTTGATAAGAATTCGGCAGCTGTGCTCGAAAAGCTATTTGAACAATTTGATCTTTCTCAAAAATTGAATACCGATCTTAAAACGTTCCTTACATTTTATGTGAACAAAAACAATCAAATGTGGGAATTGTATTATTTTAATAAGATCAAAAAGGAAGAATTACGGTATAAGCGTTTTTATGACACTTTTTTATACTTTGGTCGTAATGATCTGAAGTTAAGTCATGAGATTTCGGATGCCTATTTAAAGATCTCCCCTTTTGGAAAAGCGTTAAAGCCTAATTGTATTGAAACGTTAGAATTATTGTACCCGAAATACCATCTTCACATCATTACCAATGGATTTGAGGAAGTTCAGAATATTAAACTCGATAATTGCGGCCTCCGTAAATATTTTAAAGAAATAATTATTTCCGAGCGACACGGATTTACAAAACCGAATCGCTAAATTTTTACTTTGGCCGAACAATTAACCCGGTCAAAAAAAGAATCAAGTACCATGATAGGCGATAATTTTATTTGCGACATACAAG
>JBGASH010000347.1:0-2217 GCA_044229775.1 Bacteroidia bacterium | reverse complement strand
TTTCCCAATAAAATATTTTGGGGTAGTACTATTGGTCATAATTGGAATGATATCCACAGCTGGTTTACCATAACCATCGAAGAAAATAGTGGTATTAAAAAAGTGCTTTGGCACCTTTACCGCTTTTGTTTTACTGCTGTCCTGGGCATAAAACGAATAACTGAGCCCTGTAATAAGGCTCAGTAAAATGATAGGGCGGAGTATTTGAAGTTGTTTTCTCAAGGACCGTTGCCTTTAAGGGATTCAATCATTTTACGTTTAAACGCTTCTTCTGCCTTATGAAGCATGGCCGTTTTTTTAGAGCCCAATACCTTTTTAAATTTCTCGGTGTATTCTTTTAGCAGATCAACCTCGCTTTGTTTCAATTTTGTTTCGGCATTTAAAAAATCGTCGGCTTCCTTATCGCTTTTGAATTCGGTCTTTGACCCGTAATTCACTTTAAAGTTTTCGCGGAGGTTCTTTACTTTATCGTTGTATTCGTTATAAAGCGGCCAAAAACTCTGACCTTCTGCCGGTGTTAGTTTTACCTTTTCGGTAATAAAGGCAACACGCAAGGCCTCCACTTTATCCGATTGGGCCCACGCTGCTTTAAAGCTTAACGCTAAAAGTAAAACAAGTATATATTTTGATCTCAATTTCATTTACAGTTCGTTAATATCAACGTTGTCGTTCACATAATTTGCTTCTTCCTTTTTAGTCGCATCTGTTTCAGATGATTCTAAATTTTTAGACAGTTTTTCAGGATCTACCAGCTTCATCAAACTTTCTTCATCCATGTTATTGATCTGGCTACTTTTCAATATTTCACTTTTATCTAAACAAGCAAGGCCATTGCAGTTACCGCTAACCTCGTTATTGGCAGTATAAAAATACAATCCCAAACTTAACACTAACATAGCAGCGAGCGCATACGCGGTTCTTTTGTTGAACACCAACTGAATAACCCTTCCAAGAACCGGCTGCGAATTTACGCTTACCAAAATTTGTTCGCGAACAGAATAACTTACATTATCAAAATAATTTTGAGGTACCCCAAATACATTTTCTTTTTTGATGTTGTTTAAAGTAGGATAAGCTTTTAATTCTTCCGCTAAAACAATTTTATGTTCAATGGCTTTAGCCGATCTTTCAAAATACAACTCCGGGACAGCAAAGGCGTTTTGTTTTTTTATACTCACTAATGTCTCATAAGCGCTTAACTCGGCTTTGCTTTCGGTAGCAGAAGCGGTTTCACTAAAATAATTTTCAGGTGTAACGAACGGAAGCTTTTTATCGATACCCGATAATACCTTAAACTCCTTCAACTCGTCGGCCAATTCAATCTTCAACATCATTTTCTTTGAAAATGCGTTAAAATAGCCTTCGGGTAGCGAAAAAGGATTCTCTTCGTTGCTATCAGAGTTATTATCGTGGTTTTTGCTCATTATCGAAGGTTAGACTATGGTATTAACACAAGGTTTAACGGTTTAGTAAATATTCTTCTATTTTCTTAGCAGCATGGTGGTACGAGGCTTTTAAGGCTCCCACCGAGGTCTCCAGTACACCCGACATCTCCTCATAAGGCATTTCGTCGTAATATCGCATATTGAATACTATTCTTTGTTTTTCGGGCAAGGTCAAAATGGCCTGTTGTAACTTTAATTGGATCTCATCTCCCTTAAAGTACTCATCGCTCTCAATCGACTTACTTAGCTGATATTCAATAGGATGTATAGACGTGGTGTTTCTTTTTTGCTTTTGCCTTAAAAACGTCAACGATTCGTTAGTGGCAATGCGGTAAAGCCACGTGAACAGCTGTGATTCTTCCTTAAAATTCTCTAATCCCTTCCATATTTTGATGAAGGTATTCTGCAAAACATCGTCACTATCATCATGATCGATCACGATCTTTCTTATTTGCCAATATAGCTTTGGCTGGTATTTTTCAATTAAATGGTGCAGTGCCATGTTGCGGGAGGTTTCGTCCGCGTACATATCCAGTATTTCTTTATCGGAAAGGTGCTGCACTGATGGTTAGACTTAAAAAAAAGTTAAGAGTTTAATTCGCCACTAATTTCACGAATTTTCACTAATGTAAGTAGGATTAGCGATAATTAAGCCAAATAGTAGCTTCATAAAGCTAAATATTTTTATTTATTTTACAGAATGTTAGAACTTAGAAAATGGGAAAACATCCACATACCCCTAGGGTTAATTAAAGATACCTGCTGGATGATG